>JBCCHP010000073.1:0-6613 GCA_039028675.1 Pseudomonadota bacterium
ATTTTTTATATGTCCTTAGTATAATCAGCCTAATACACAAAAACGTTCAACGATGAAAAAACTACATATTGCCTTATCTACTCATAATATCGCTGCATCAGTAACTGATTACACTCAACGACTTGGTCTGGAACCATGTTGTTATATCGAGTATGAATTCGCATTGTGGCGAACTGATTGTCTAAATTTATCGATTCGTTACGATGCATATTGTAAAAAAGGAACGCTAAGACATTTAGGCTGGGAAGATCCAGATACTGCTGAATTTTGTCAGGAAACAGATGCGGGTGGCATCGTTTGGGAACAATTTACCGCTCAGCAACAAGCTGATGAAATAAATGAGATATGGCCCGATACGAATTATACGCCTAGGTAAATCCTGCTTTATTCTGCAAAACAACAGCTTATAATGCCTGCCATGTCTAGTACTTATGAATCTCAGATCGGCTTGCGCTATGTAAGAGCACGTCGGCGAAATCATTTCATCTCTTTTATTTCCATGACATCAATGCTGGGTGTGGCTTTAGGCGTGATGGCATTGATTACTGTCCTATCTGTGATGAATGGATTTGAAAAAGAACTAAAAGAACGCATTCTTGGTATGGCGTCACATGCCACGGTATCTGCAAGTGATGATTCGTTGCGCGTATGGGAATCGATTGCTGAAGAAATTTATCGTCACCCAAATATTGAAGGCGTCGCGCCCTTTTTTCATGCAGAAGGCATGCTGATGTACGACAAACAGGTTAATGGCACGATAATCCGTGGCATTTTACCTGACGAAGAACCCAAGGTTGCTGTGGTGACTGAAAAAATGATTGCCGGCGAAGTGGATTCTCTAAAGGCAGGTGAATTTAATATTATCCTCGGGAAAGAGCTGGCTAGAGCTTTAGGCGTTGGACCGGGTGATAAAATTACCTTAATTGCGCCACAAGCGAATGTCACACCTGCAGGTATCTTACCTAGATTAAAGCGCTTTACCTTAACTGGAATCTTTGAAGTTGGTATGCACGAGTTTGATAGTGGTTTGGCATTGGTTCATATAGATGACGCTATGCGTTTATATCGTAAGCAAGCGCCCACCGGATTACGTTTAAAAACAGATGATATTCTTGCTGCACCTCGAATCAGCCGTGAGATAGTTGCACAAATACCTGGTAATTATTGGGTTGTTGATTGGACTCAACGTCATGCAAATTTTTTTCGTGCGTTGAAAACTGAGAAGACAGTCATGTTTGTCATTTTAATGTTAATTGTTGCCGTCGCCGCATTTAATATCATTTCAACATTAGTGATGATGGTTGCGGACAAACAATCAGATATTGCTGTATTAAGAACACTTGGAGCGAGTCCTCAAAGTATTCTTAAAATATTTATGATCCAAGGCACAATCATTGGTGTTGTCGGTATCGCGCTTGGTGTTATGGGTGGCGTCTTATTAGCATCAAATATTGAAACTATTATTCCTGCAATTGAATCGCTGTTTGATACCAAGTTTCTATCGCCAGATGTGTACTACATTAGCGATCTACCCTCTGATATGCATTGGGAAGATGTTATCTCAATTAGTGTTATCGCATTTGTATTATGTATATTAGCAACTATATATCCCGCCTTGCGTGCGGCTAAAACACATCCTGCAGAGGCATTACGTTATGAGTGATAATGTCATCGCTTGCCATGATTTACATAAGTGCTATCAAGAAGGTGGTTTAAATGCGAGCGTATTAAAGGGTGTCGATCTAAAGGTAAAGCAGAAACAGAATATTGCCATCATTGGTGCATCAGGATCAGGTAAAAGTACATTGTTACATATGCTCGGTGGCCTGGATGTGCCCGATAAAGGTGAGGTCATGATTGAAAATAAATCAATGTATAGTCTCTCTGAAGTGCAACGTGGTGAATTACGCAATCATTATCTTGGTTTCGTTTATCAATTTCATCACCTATTACCTGAATTTTCCGCATTGGAGAATGTAGCGATGCCATTATTCATTCGACGAGAACAAAAAGAGATTGCATTAGCACATGCAGAAAAAATATTAGTACAAGTTGGATTAAAAGACAGAGTCGAACATAAGCCTGGCGAGATGTCTGGTGGAGAAAGGCAACGTGCAGCAATCGCAAGAGCACTAGTAACATCTCCAGCCTGTATTCTAGCTGATGAACCAACGGGTAATTTGGATGAAAAGACAGCGGATCAAGTCTTTAATTTAATATTGGAGTTGAACGAAACATTAGGTACAAGTCTTGTGATGGTGACACACAACCTTGATTTGGCTAAACGTGTCGATATCACCATGGAATTACGAGACGGAGTATTACATCTCTGAGTGTTGTTTTATTTTTTTCTCGCGTCTGCGATTAAGCCATTTATTAATCGCCGTCACGCGCCAGATCAAGCGCACAATGGAGTAAACCAGAATTGAACTGATACTTGCATAGATAAAGCAACCTAATAATAACGGTTGCCATATTTCTAAAAATGTAATGCTGAACCATTCCCATGATAATTCAAATTTAATAGGTAATTCTTTTATACCTAATAACCAGGCCCCTGTTTTATAGGTATAAAAAAACATGAATGGTATCGTGAGTGGGTTACTGATTAATGAAAATATTAGTGCGACTGGCAAGTTCACTCTGAAGTAAATAGCAAAGATAGCCGACAGAAAGGATTGAACCGGGAAGGGGATAAATGCACAAAATGCGCCTATTGCTGCGCCCCCAGCAGCAGAGCGACGATGCAAATGCCAGATGTTAGGGTCGTGAAGGTGTTTGGAGAGAAACTTCAGGTGTCCCTGTTTCTCCAACTTTTCCTTATTCGGTAAATGACGTTTCAGTAAATTGCGCATACTTATGCAATAATCTGTGATTCAAAAGGCGCGCATTATAGCCTAAAACTGAAAAAAGGAGATTTTTATTCATGCTCGCAGGGACGCTGGCATTTGCAGCAGGTATTTTTCTATTCCTGCAATCTCAAAGCTTACCTGAATTGACTTATAGCCTGTTCGGACCTATTTGTCTTGTTCTAGGTTGGCGGTATCGAAATATTCGTGTGCCAATGTGTTTTATGCTTGGTTTTCTTTGGACTCTTTTCTACTCACATATATTCATCAATAAACTACCACTATCCATTGAAAACAAAACCTTAACGGTAGAAGGTAGAGTAGTATCACTACCTGAAATGACAAATCGATATCAACGATTCCTCTTTGAAATATCAAATGTAAATCAAAAGGAAGTCAACAGAATAACGATAAGACTAAATTGGTATCAGACAACAAGAATAATAAAACCTGGACAACATTGGCGATTCAATGTCAAGCTGAAACGCCCGTATGGATTTCAAAACCCAAATGGTTTTGATTACGAATTATGGTTATTAAGACAAGGGATCAGTGCAACTGGTTATGTCAAAAATAATAGCGATAATAAATTTCTGCAAAATGACGATCGTGTTTGGCTACAACGTCTTCGTTATTATCTTTCTAGTAATATTAAATCAATTGCAACAGAAAGGCAGGGATTATTACTAGCATTAGCCATAGGTGATCGTTCTGAATTAACAAATGATGAACGTGAACGGTTAAATGTAACAGGCACGACACATTTAATCGCGATATCAGGACTACATCTTGGGCTTGTGGCCACTTTTGTATTTTTTCTTGCTAGAATTTTATGGAGCCGTAGTTATTTTTTAACTAATCGATTATCCGCTCCTTTATTTGCCAGTCTGGCGGCATTTTCTATCGCAGCAATATATGCAGCTATTGCTGGTTTTTCATTACCAACACAGCGCGCGCTTATCATGATTGCTTGTGTGTTAGTTTCAATAAGTGCATATCGTCCGATTACATTAACAAATAGTCTATCTTGTGCAGCATTAGTAATTTTATTACTAGATCCATTTGCCATATTGTTTGGAGACTTTTGGTTATCGTTTATTGCTGTTGCTGTCATCATTTATTTAACTAAGAACAGACAATTTCCAATTACCAGTTTGGTCAGTTGGTTATATCTTCAAATCGGTTTATTTGTATTTTTAATGCCATTTCTTATTGCAATCTTTAATCGTTTATTACTTTACAATATTGCTGCTAATCTTGTTGCAATTCCATTAATCGGCATGCTGGTTGTGCCAGGCATTTTAATAGCAATATGTCTTTTACCGATTAATTTGTTCGCTGCAGAGATAATTATTATCGCACTTGAAAAATTGCTGAACTGGGTATGGCATTGGCTTGGGATGATACAGGAAATATCATTCAATAACTTCATCTTGTCCGAGCCCACTTTATGGGCAATAGTAACGTCTACATTAGGAATTATTCTTCTCTTCATGCCAAGAGGGTTGCCTTGTAAATGGCTTGGACTCATTTTGATATTGCCTTTATTTTTTCCAATTGATTCATTCCTGCAGAAGGGTGATTTTGACTTTATTCTCTTGGATGTAGGGCAAGGCTTGGCGGGGCTAGTGAGTACACAACATCATCATTTATTATTCGATACTGGTGCTAAATTTTCAGAGCAATTTGATATTGGTAGTGCGGTAATCATTCCATATTTACGCAGTCAAGGAATAAGTAATCTTGATATGATGATAGTCAGTCATGGTGATAACGATCATATTGGCGGTGCACAATCAATTATCAATCATATCAATATCAAGTCTGTACTTAGTAGTGTGCCAGAAGAGTTGGCTTATGCTAATGCAAAAAATTGTTTAGCCGGTCAGCAATGGGAATGGGACGGTGTGAGTTTCATGATGCTGCACCCGGGAAATTCAGATCAATTATCTAATAATGATCAATCGTGCGTATTAAAAATATCGGGTGCTAATGGTTCACTTTTATTAACGGGTGATATAGAGCAACAGGCAGAGCAACTAATCATTAAGCGTTATTCATCCAAGCTGGCTGCAGATGTACTCGTTGCACCACATCACGGCAGCAAGACGTCATCCAGCATGCCTTTTCTCGAAGAGATAAAAGCGAAATATTCTTTAATATCAGCAGGTTATAGAAATCGATTTGGATTACCGAATCAGGATATACTAACGCGTTATGAGCAACGTGGTATTGAAACCTTGACTACATTTCAATCGGGTGCGATTTCTTTACAGTTTCGACAGTCGGGACTCAGGCTTCAGCAAACCAGAACAGAACAACGTCGTTTTTGGCATAATACCGCTACTAATAATTAAAATGTTAAAAAGTGGAGTAGATTGTAGTGCTTGAATTGATAAAGGCCGGTGGATTATTGATGTGGCCAATCATTCTTTGTTCGGTGATAGCATCAGCGATTATTGCTGAACGATTCTGGTCTTTAAGAGAAAGTAAAATCGTTCCAAAGAATCTTGTTGCCAAGGTTTGGCAGTGGGAGAAAGTAGGGCACCTTGATCAAAAAAGGCTAAAGTCATTGAAAGAGAGCTCGCCGTTAGGAATGGTTTTATCAGCCGGGTTAATTAATAGGCAGCATTCGCGCGATATTATGAAAGAAAGTATTGAGGAAGTTGGACGACATGTTGCGCATGAGTTAGAACGCTTTCTGAATACGCTTGGAACGATTGCATCAATAACACCATTATTAGGTTTACTGGGTACAGTTATCGGAATGATCAAAGTGTTTACAGTGATTACTGCGCAAGGTGTTGGCGATCCCAGTGTTTTATCAGAAGGTATTTCAGAAGCATTAATTACTACTGCTGCGGGACTATCAGTTGCAATACCTAGTTTGATGTTTCATCGGTATTTTAGTGGTCGGGTGAATGAATTAACGGTCACCATGGAGCAGGAAGCATTGAAGATGGTTGAAGTCATGCATGGCTTACGTGAATCAGATCAAACAATCGAAGAATCCAGCGAATGAATTTTCAAAGACAAAAACGTGATATTGTAAATCTGGACATCACTCCTCTAATTGATGTTGTGTTTTTATTGCTGATATTTTTTATGGTATCCACAACCTTTGAGCATAATTCAGAAATTAATATTACCTTGCCTTCATCATCTAAAGAATTAACTGAAGCAAAACCCGATGCGGTCAATATTGGACTAGATGCCGCAGGCAATGTATTCATCAATGATAAAGCGTTGGTTAATGCACAACTATCGACCATCAAACAAGCATTAGCTGAAGCGGTTGTTGGTATTGATGAGCCACCAATCATTATTAGTGCTGATGCAGATGCCTCGCATCAGTCTGTTGTCAAAATAATGGATGCAGCTAGACAGTTGGATCTAGTTAGAATTACATTTGCTACTCAGGAACTATCCGAAGAATAAAATAGGCGGCAATCAAAAATCATGATTTTTTCTCAGGTTAGAATGGAAAAACTCTGGTATGCCGATCACCCATTAAAATATTTGTTAATCCCAATTTCCTGGATTTATATCGGCATTATATTAATACGTCGATTTTGTTATCAGTCTGGCATATTAACTGTTAATGAAGTTGATGTGCCGGTTATTATTGTGGGTAATATTTCTGTAGGCGGAACTGGTAAAACACCACTAGTCTTATGGCTGGTTGAATATTTTAGAAATAAAGGACTTAAGCCAGGTATTATCAGTAGAGGTTACGGTGGAATGGATTCTGATAAACCACAACA
>JBCCHP010000074.1:0-6576 GCA_039028675.1 Pseudomonadota bacterium
CATTTGTGTCGTCTTGTATGAAGCCCTTCGGGTTGTAGCGCTTCGCTTTGCCGTCAAATCCGTCTTTGCGGAAGTTGAACACCGTGTCGACGGTACCGTCGTCATTCATGGCGTAGGTTTCAACGGCGTTGTGTGCACCCTTCTCGATGAAGGTCGGAATATTTGCGATCACATACCAATCGCCCATAAATCGTTCCATATCAACATACTCTACCGTTTCCATTTCTTTAGTTTGCATAGTCGTACAACCTGTTATCGAAATAAAGATAAAAACTGTGATTAACTTAAACATCCCATAACTCCTGATTTAACAGGCATAATTATTTAGAATGAATAGGAAATTTTTGTGATGATGCTGTGAAATAAACGTGAAAGGAAATGTCTGCAGGAATCTGCATCTATCATAATCTAATTAGCTCAGGTTCAATTTTGAATAAATTTCAAATCGTCTCAGGTATTTCCACACCTCTTTATCCTGACATCCTTTTTCATTAATAATTGAGTCTACGAGTTGTATCTGAACATCACCACTTTCTGTGATCATCTGATCAATAGCAAATATTGCCTCATCAGGATTCAATTCTTTCAATTCTCTTTGGGCTCTTTGCTGCACAATATTCAAATTTTTCAAGAATCGACTATGTGCTTGAGGCTTTATTTCACCACATAGTTCAAATGCATGATTTGCAGCAATATACTGTTGATAGATATAAGGCGCCTCCATTCGATATCCTACTTTATGTACCGCATATAATTCGAAACCTAGATATCCAACAACAGCAATAACAGCGAGGATCATCCCCCCATTTATGCTGCCCGCCGTATTGTCTTCTGAACCTTGCATATATCAATATAGTTAATCAGTTAAATAGATACTATTTATTCTCATAGAAAATAATTTATTGAACAGAGTTAGACTCTTGGCCCTTTTTGGCAACATTTTTTAAGAAAAGCTCAACTGGAACAAAGGCGAATGGAATAACAGCAGCTAAAAAAATTGCCAGCCAAATCAATACTGACCATTTATAACTGTTAGAAACAATCAGTGAAAAAATAAGGTAAAGTGTAAATAAGACACCATGTCCCATGCCCAAAATAAATACATAGTCACGACTAACAAAACCAATGGTCACTGATAAAATAATAAGATAAGAAATACCTTCAATAATACTGATTATTCGAAATGCATTTAACATGATATATAGTAAAAATAATTAACAAGACACATATAAATTGTAATATATCTAACTAAAATGACTTACAAAGTTATATTACGAATGCAAAACATTCAAGCTGTAGTGGGCTAGATAGATTTCTTTTAAGGAGCAATAATTTAAAATAAATTGCTTTAACTGCTATATTTTATCAAAAAATTAAACGAGACCCGAAATGAAATACGACAATATCTTACAGACTATCGGTAATACGCCGCATGTAAAAATCAATCGCTTGTTTCCTGACAATATCGATGTCTGGATGAAAGTAGAGAGTTTTAATCCATGTAGCAGCATTAAAGATCGAATTGCGCTGGCTATGATTGAAGATGCTGAAGCGAGTGGTGCATTAAAATCAGACACAGTCATTATTGAACCTACCTCAGGTAATACCGGTATTGGTTTGGCATTGGTTTGTGCAGTTAAGGGATATCGTTTGATCCTGACAATGCCTGAATCCATGTCGATTGAGCGACGTAAATTTATGTATTCGCTTGGTGCTGAGTTGGTATTAACACCTAAAGAGCTGGGCATGGGTGGCACTATTGAAAAAGCAAAAGAATTACATGCTGAAACACCTAATTCATGGATGCCATTACAATTTAATAACCCAGCAAATGTTGTAGTTCATCGAGAAACCACAGCGAAAGAAATACTCGATGATTATCCGGATGGATTGGATTTTATGATCACTGGTGTGGGTACTGGCGGCCACATTACTGGTTGCGCAGAAGTATTGAAAGAAACAATGCCTGATTTACAAGTGTTTGCAGTTGAACCAGAAAAGTCACCCGTCATAAGTGGCGGCGATAAGGGATTGCATCGACTACAAGGTATCGGGGCCGGTTTTATTCCGGAAGTATTAAATAAAGAAATATTAGACGGCACAATACTTGTGTCAGAAGAAGATTCGTTTGATATGGCCAGACGAAGTGCGAAAGAGGAAGGAATATTTATTGGTATTTCTTCTGGTGCCTCTTTGGCAGCGGTTGCAAACAAATTGCCGGATATTCCTGCCGGCAGTCGTGTACTAGTATTCAGTTATGATACTGGTGAGCGCTATCTTTCAATTGATGATTTATTTATTAATGAATAAATAATCGACACATCCCTGTGTCATCATTACTAGTAAAAATCCTTACTTGTTCTAGGCGATGTTACCCAAGGCTCATCCATCGGCGCCATTCGATGTTTGGGTTTTAAACACAAGCCCATAGCAATACTTTGCGCAAGCACCGGATTATCTAGACGGTGCTTCCATACAAACTGAATCGCTTGGAACATACGATGCTTTTGCCTATCAGCAACGGGCATCTGTTCGATTAATTTTAGAACCTCGGATAATTTATCACCACGAGCAAAACCATCTGCGGCATGATAAGTATCATTTGCAAATAATTTACACGAAAAAATCGAGAAATTACGGGTTGTGTAATCAGCTTCAACAGCAAGGCTATTGGTATTTAAAATTACACCTAATAAAATTAATAATGCTTGTGTCTTCATCTTACTATCTCATATTTATGAGCCTCCGTTAGTTAAAGTTATCAATATTCATCATCCATGATGTGTCACTACAGACTTCCTTGGCGTTGGCTTCCTGCTTTGCCTTAAATCATGTATCCATGCAGTCATACCCTTTTACGGCATATAGCACATTCCATACTTTTTCCGCTCCTACGCATCCTGCACCTGCGGTATTCACCACATTTTGTGCATAAAAAAAGCCGCAGGTTTTGAGGCCTGCGGCTTTTCGGATTAGAAATTTATTTTTTTTGTTCTACATTGTATTCCGAACGCACAGGCAAGTGCCGACCCCACACACAAAAGTGTGCAGCCACATAATTACTCGCTTGTATGTCGGTACGTTATACATGGTGCGCGAATATCCTGCTAATCAATCTCAATGTCAAGTTAATACTATAAAATGAGGCCAAATATCTGATTTTCAAGCATCTGAAGCTTCTTTTTCCGTATCTATTTGATTCCCATGCTGATTCCATAACTTCCTTGCTCTGTCTCTAGCCACCGTTAATTCTTTATCTGTCATGACAGATTCAATGTTATTTCGAAGATTTCTTGCTCTTATATATCCTCCAGCTGATGCCACCCCTGCCCAGGCATAGGCTAATTCCTTATTAATCGGCTTAATATTTCCACGTAAATATATTTCTGCCAACACGTATTGCGCTGTCACGTCTGCCTGCTTTGCTGATTCGAGTATCCAACGAAACATCGCATCATCCTCATCTGGCACACCCATGCGATTCAAATATAAGTTATAGAGAGTATTTTGCGCATTGACATGTTGCTGATTAGCGGCCAACTGATACCACTGAATTGCTTGTTGAAAATTAACCTTTACGCCGCTCCCTTGCTGATACATCACGCCTAAATCAAATTGTGCTGAGGGCAAGTTTTGATCTGCCGCCTTTCGGTACCATTTCATTGCTTCGACATAGTCCTGATTAACACCAATACCGTCATGAAACATATATCCGATATTGGCCTGTGCCAACGCATTACCTTGTAATGCAGCCTTACGTGACCATTTCATTGCCTCCCAGTAATCTCTGCGAAAATAATTTCCACTAAGATACAAACCGGCAATCTTAACTTGTGAATCCGAATGTCCCGCTCTAGCTGCTCGCTCATGATAGTCAATAGATTGATTGATATCGATATCAACTCCATGTCCTTTTTCATGCATTTCGGCTAACAGATGTAGCGCATCTACATGATTATCTTCCTCAGCGAGTGGCATTAATTTTTCCAACGTTAGTTCATAATCTTCTGCACGGTATGCATCAGTCGCCATATCGAATTCGGAGCGACCACACGCAGACAATATGAAGATAACTATATAATAAAGAGATGAACGCATTCCGTTAAATAGCAATTACAATGTTGATTGCTGTAATAACCTGGCTTCCTCTGAATCTGGATATTGATTACGCAATAATAATTTATAACTTGCTAAATTATCATCTTGTCTGATTTTTTGACTAATTCGAATACCGAGCCAAAGACTGCGAGGGTTTTGACGAGAAAATCTTCTGTAACGTTGAAAATAATCATTAGCAAGATCGTATTCTCTATCCATATACGCGAGCTCCGCCATTTCTATTAAAGCTGGGGCAAAATCTTTATTTTTTGATAACGCCAATACAAAGTAGTCTCTGGCTTTTTCCATGTTTTCTTTTAATTGGCAAACACCGTTATTTGTTAGAGCGATTTCCGGAGTCTGATACAACGGATTGTTTGCTGCACGCTGGAAGATTTCATCAGCCTCGTCTCTTCTGTTCAGGCTACAAAGGAATAAACCATAATTATTAAACGCGGAAGCATCAGATTCATCTAAATCAATCGCTTTTTTGAAGCTCTCTTCAGCTGATTCTGACTGTCTTAAACGTTGATATAAAAGACCTAGTAAATTGTAGGCGGGGGCAAAGTCTCTTTTCGCAGCAATCGACCGCTCAAGTTTCTCCAATGCTTTTTCATTTTCACCCTGACGGAAATATTCGACAGCCACATTATAATTCGCCTTTGCAACCTGAAACGCCTGTTCACCACGACTCGATTTAGGGTTGTTCAAATCGCGTTCGGCTGCATTATAGGAGGCATTGGTGATAGTCGACCCGATTGCGCCGACTGCTGCCATTGGCCCGCAACCAGAAAGACCGGCCAACAAACAAAAATACATCAATGCATACAAATACTGCATAATTTAATTATAAACTTCTTTTGCTAAGAAAATAGGAAAAATACCTAATTCTGTAAGATATATCATCAATTATAACAATCATTTATGAACTAAACGTTAGTCTGAGCTATAATTTGTCGAAAATGTACAAATAAGCCAATTTAAAGTGTCTTGCCTGGAAATCCATCAACTAGAGTCAATACGGGGCGATAGCCTGCTTTTTGAGCAATTATCTTTCCGAGTAGAAACTGGAGAACTGCTGCAAATTGATGGCGAGAATGGTTCCGGGAAAAGTACATTGCTGCGTATGATTGCCGGTTTAACCCAACCGACAGAAGGTCAGATAAACTGGAATCAGCAAAGTATTAATGTTGAACGTCAGCAATATAATCAAAGCATGAGTTATATTGGACATAGTAATGGCATTAAAGAATCGCTTACCAATGCTGAAAACTTATCATTGATTCACGCTCTTTCTGGACGAACAGATCATATCGATCACGACACAATATTAATGCGCGTCGGATTATCAGGTATGAATAAAGTGCTGAGCGGCAAGATGTCTGCAGGTCAAAAACGTCGCCTTAGTCTCAGTCGTTTGTTAATTAAAAAAAGCTCACTCTGGTTACTTGATGAACCATTTACTTCACTAGACGCTGATGGCAAACAAATTATTGAATCGATGATCGATGAGCAATGTCGTACCTCAGGTATAGTCATTTTTGCTACGCATCAGCCAGTTGAAATTCAGGGACATGCTGTAAGACGCGTCCATTTAGGGCAGCATCAACATGCTTAATATTAACGTTGCCAAAACTATCATCAAATGTGATTTATCGATTGCGTTTCGCAATCGTCAGGAAATGATCAATCCACTCATATTTTTTGCCATGATTATTGTCTTGTTCCCGTTAGCAGTCGGAACTGATACTACTTTATTGAAAAACATCAACGCTGGCATAATCTGGGTAACTGCATTACTAGCATCGACTCTGTCATTGGACATTATTTTTCGTTCCGATTTTGAGGATGGAACCATCGAACAATACACGCTGGCTAATGAATCCCTTATTACGATTGTCAGTGCAAAGATATTCACGCATTGGTTAGTTTCTGGTTTTCCCTTGATGATTATTGCAACCTTAACCGGATTTCTATTGTCTATCGATGTCAAAGTATTAACTATCCTTTTTGTAACACTATTGATCGGGACACCAATACTTAGCCTGATTGGCGCCGTAGCCGTTGCATTAACAATAGGTTTAAGAGGTGGTATGTTATTGAGTTTATTAATCCTTCCTCTTTATATGCCAATTTTAATATTTTCCATGCTTGCCGTTAGCCACGTTAATCAGGGAATCCCGGTTACTGCAGAATTGTATTTTCTGACCGGGATGTTGGTTCTCGCAATAACGCTTGCACCGATAACTGCTGCCGCTTCATTGAGAATAAGACTAAGTTGAAACTAAAAAAACAATTCCATCTGTTTGGCTCGCCAAAATACTTCTATGAGTTTTCATCTAGGTATAGCAACTGGCTAATGGCAGGTGCGTTGCTCTTTTTTATCGCTGGTTTAACCTTCCCACCGAAGTCATCGGCGCAACTGCTGACCCCGGGCTAGCGATGGAGGTGGAGGAGCAGAGCCATGTGCCACTCTAC
>JBCCHP010000075.1:0-6545 GCA_039028675.1 Pseudomonadota bacterium
AAATTGAATGATGCGAGCGCCAATACCTTTTTTGAGATGCCAACGATTAACAAACAAAGCAATTAATCCTGTGACCATAATGCCTGCGAGTATTAATTCGATTATTGATTTTATTTCCATGTTCTCTCCATGACATTTAACTATGTGTTAGAAGACGCTTTGTCGGATAAGCTACTATAGATTTCTTGTGTATGCATATGAGAAAACCTCCTTGTTTCAAGTAGATAAGTGATGTTTTTAGTATAGTCAGTATTTATCCAGAGTGTCCACTTTGCTGATTTTATTATCCAATACTGAGATGTTCACCTAAATAACTGCTATTTGAAATAAGCCTTTTTATCCAATAAATTTCAATCACTTATAAAATAAGCTAATTTTTTCTTAGGCGACAAATCTGATTAAACAAACCCATGGAGGGGAGTATGGAAGGGAAACATCCGCCAAAGTTAATTGACCTCGGCTTTAGCTTCTGCGTCGCCATAACAACTACATCCATATAGTCGAAGTTAGATAAAAGATACGGTTTTTACATTATTCATAAAAGACAGAACTGTCTTATGTTCTTTGGATAAGACGTTATATTTTATTTCACAATACTAGAATTCAAGACTTTTAGGTGTGCGAGGAAATGGAATCACATCACGAATATTTGATATACCTGATACCAGCATTAATAATCTTTCAAACCCCAAACCAAAGCCAGCGTGCGGTACTGTCCCATACTTACGTGTATCAAGATACCACCAGTAATCTGCTTCATCGATATGTAGTTCATGCATACGCTTTTTTAAAACATCATAACGTTCTTCGCGTTGACTACCGCCAATAATTTCTCCAATTGCGGGCACTAATACATCCATAGCAGCGACTGTTTTTTCATCGTCATTGAGTCTCATATAAAATGCTTTAATCTCTTTGGGATAGTCATAAACAATCACTGGTTGTTTAAAATGTTGCTCTGTTAAAAATCGTTCATGTTCAGATTGTAAGTCTTTACCCCAGGCCACTTCATATTCAAACTGCTGACCACTTTCATTTAATATTGTTATTGCATCTGTATAAGGTAATCGAACAAAATCATTATCTACAATATTGTTGAGTGTATTCATCAAATTCTTATCAACAAACTTTGCAAAGAGCTCCAAATCTTCACTACATTGTTCCATGGTGAACCGAACAAGATATTGAATAAAATCCTGCCCAAGTTGCATATCATCATGAATATCGGCAAACACTATCTCCGGTTCGATCATCCAGAACTCAGCCATATGTCGACTCGTATTTGAGTTCTCTGAACGAAATGTAGGACCAAAGGTATAGACATCACCCAGACTGGTACAAAAAGTTTCAACCGAGAGTTGTCCAGAAACAGTCAGATTGGCTTCTTTCCCAAAAAAATCTTCAGCAAAATTAACCTCACTATCTAATGTCGGCACATTCATCAAATCCAGAGTCGTTACATGGAACATTTCACCCGCGCCTTCACAATCTGAACCCGTGATAATGGGTGTATGAATCCATTTAAAGTCCCGCTCCTGAAAAAAATCATGTATTGCTTTTGATAATGCTGAGCGTATTCGGAAGATTGCACCGTATTTATTTGAACGCGGTCTTAAGTGAGCGATTGTTCGTAAGTACTCATCAGTATGTCTTTTCTTTTGCAAGGGATAGTCTTCAGGTGCGGTCCCTATAACCTCAACAGTACTGGCCTGTACCTCCCATTTCTGACCTTTACCCGGAGATTCAACCAGTTTACCGGTAACCGCGATTGCCGCGCCGGTAGATAAGCTGACAATATCAGTATAATTATCAAGAGTAGTATCAATTATCACCTGTATATTCGCCAGACAAGATCCATCATTTAGCTCGATAAATGAAAATGCTTTACTCTCTCTTAATGTACGTATCCAGCCTTTGAGCAATACTTCTTCCGCAGCGGTTGTAGCGCTAAGTAGTGTTTTAATCTTACGGCGACTCATGATGACCTCTTATTTTATTAGCTTTATATATTCTGCAGTTGCTTCACGACTGGTTCCGACAACCAGTCTCCGTTTTTCACCAGCGACTTCGACTACGCCGCTGGCTTCTATTTTCTCATTTTTTTTTGCCTGACCAACATACGTTGCAGTATAAACGACCACTTCCTGTATCTGTTCATGATCAAGATAATATCGAGCAGGATTGTCAAAAGCATATTGATCACCAGAGATTATTGCCTTGATAGTCATCAAACCGGATTTTTTATATGAATGCCTATCGTTTACTTGCTGTTTTCGATCCGGAATCATACTGATATCAACTTTAGTTTTGTGGTATTTAAATTTATTAAATTTGCGTTTTTCATGAAAAAGATATGACTCAAAATCTAGGCTACAATCACGACGTTGATAAGCCTTTCGCCAGTCATCTTTATCAAGCGGATGCACTAAACCATTTTTCATTAATTGACGAATAATATCTCTTGTTTTAAAAAAGTGTTCTCTGCCATAAATTAATAAATCAATATCTGACTGCTCAGACTGAGCATTAATGAGTAGTGATCCCGTTATCCCGATATTATTTTTTTCAACATTCTGTTGAATAAATAAATTAATAATATCTAATGCATCTGCTTGTTTATTATCGAGGTTTATATTCGTTTTCAATATTTGCGGGAAAGTCCTTGCCGAATAAACTTTATCAATTTTGTTCAGTGGTACTCCATGTAATTCATTATCAGCATATGTACTATGAAATAAAAATTCGGGATAATTTAATGTCATGAATCTGGAAGCTTCTTGTGTAGTTAGTTTTTTCATCCCGTTTTCAGTGCGTAGATAACGTAACCAACACTTAACCATATCTTGTTCATGATCATCGCTGATTACTGCCAGAAATAATGTATTGTCAATGCTTACATAATCTTTATTACGAATGTCAGTTATTTTCACATTGTTCAACTATTTCTTGATGCCGAAAACAATCGATGATGTGATCATTAACCATACCTGTTGCCTGCATAAAGGCATAACAAATGGTCGGACCGACAAATTTGAATCCACGTCGCTTAAGATCATTAGACATCGCTTCCGCAATCGATGTTTTAGCAGGAACCTGCGATAGTGAACGCCATTCATTGTGAACTGTTCGACCATCTGTAAACTGCCAGATGTATCGACTAAATGTACCATGCTCTTTACGTACATGAAGAAATGCATTTGCATTTATTGTCAGTGCCTTCATTTTTAATCTATTTCTGATTAAATCAGGATTCTTAAGTAATGCCGCCAGTTTTTTATCATTATAAGTGGCAATCTTTTTATAATCGAATTGATCTAAAGCTTCTCGATAGGCACGACGTTTCTTAAGTACTGTTATCCAGCTTAAGCCTGCTTGAACACCCTCGAGTATTAAAAACTCAAATAGTTTTTTATCTCTTCTGACTGGAACGCCCCATTCTTTATCATGATACTTAATGTAAAGTGAATCACCTTCACACCAGCCACAACGGTTAATTTTAACCATTAGTGCTCAACGGCACCTTCCGCTCCCAAACCTGTTTGTGATCGCACATATTGATCTTCAAAAGCTTTTGCTTCATTTTTTGCAGATTCAGATTTATCCAGTTTTGATATAAGCACGATAAATATAAATGCAGCAGTGATCGAAAATAATGCTGGATGCTTGTAGGGAAATATTGCTTCAGCATTACCCAGTATATCAACCCAGATAGTTGGGCCTAATATCATACAAAGAACGGCCGTAACCAATCCGATCGAACCACCGACAAATGCGCCACGAGTAGTTAATTGTTGCCAATACATGGACAAAAATAAGATCGGAAAATTAACACTTGCTGCAATAGCAAATGCCAACCCTACCATATAGGCAACATTTTGCTTTTCAAAAATAATACCTAATAAGATGGCGACGATGCCTAGCATAACAGTTGCAATACGTGACACCTTTACCTCTTCGCCCTCTTTTGCCTCGCCTTTTCTGATGACACTGGCATATAAGTCATGTGAAATTGCAGAGGCACCGGATAAGGTTAAACCGGATACAACAGCGAGAATAGTGGCGAATGCAACAGCGGAAATAAAACCAAGGAACATTTCCCCGCCAACGGCCTGCGAAAGATGAACAGCAGCCATATTATTACCGCCGATAATACCGCCTGTTTCAGGATCAATAAATTGTGCATTATTGACTAAATAGACAATCGCACCGAAACCAATAATAAATGTCAGTATATAGAAGTAACCGATAAATCCAGTTGCGTAGAACACCGACTTTCTTGCCTCCTTGGCATCTGGCACAGTAAAGAAACGCATCAAGATATGCGGCAAGCCAGCCGTCCCAAAAATAAGTGCCATACCCAGAGAAATAGCTGAAACAGGATCTGATACCAGACCACCAGGAGACATAATATCCAAGCCCTTGCTATGGATATCAATTGCAGTTGAAAAAAGTCTTTCAAACGAAAAATCCATTTTCACCATGACCATGATAGCCATAAAAGTTGCGCCACATAATAACAGCACGGCTTTAATGATCTGTACCCATGTTGTTGCCAACATGCCACCAAATGTCACGTACATGATCATCAGGATACCGACGATGATCACTGCGATAAAATATTCCAGGCCAAACAATACTTGAATTAATTTACCAGCACCGACCATTTGTGCAATTAGATATAACAAAACAACCGCTAGTGTGCCGCAGGCTGACAAACTTCTGATCGGTACGGGTTTTAATCGATAACTAACGGCATCGGCAAAAGTATACTTACCCAGGTTACGCAAGCGTTCCGCCAGTAAGAATAATATAATTGGCCAACCGACCAGAAAACCGATGGAATAAATCAAACCATCAAAGCCGCTGGCAAAAACCAAACCTGAAATTCCAAGAAATGAAGCGGCAGACATATAATCTCCTGCGATTGCCAGTCCATTTTGAAAACCACTGATTGAACCACCAGCGGCATAAAAATCTTTTGTACTTTTTGTACGTCTCGCCGCCCAATAAGTAATACCCAATGTCGCACCAACAAATGCAAGAAACATTATAATGGCAGTTGGATTGATCGATTGTTTTTCTAGCTCTCCATCAAGTGAACCTGCAGCCCATAGTGAAGCAGATAAAACAAGTAAAAAACAGCTCGATAAAGTAGCGATTCGATTCACACTTCGTCTCCCTTTATCTGATCAATAATGTCTTTTGATAATTGATCAAATTCCTTATTCGCTCGATACACATATATTCCGGTGAGAATGAAACTGAGAAAGATCACTGATAGCCCGGCAGGGATACCAAATGTAATGACTGAGTCAGAAAAAATTGGTTTGGCGAAAAGCTCAGGTGCAAAGGCAATGACTAAAATAAAAGAAAAATAGATGACCAGCGTGATACTTGCTAATGTCCAACTAAACTTGCCTCGTTTTTGTTCGAGCTCATGAAATTCAGGATTAGCATAGATCTTTTTATATAAATGCTGCATACCCCTACCCCTTGTCTAACTAATTATTTTTTCACTATGGTAACCCGGCTATAAAGCGGGACAGAACTCTCTATAATTAACAAGAAAAAACCCCGGTAAAACCGGGGTTTTTTTGCCTGATCAATGTTTTGTTAACCTTCCATTAAATTCACTTCAACGATATTTTTAGCATAGGATTCATATTGACCCCATATTTGCTTAGCCATGCTATCAGGAAAAGTATGAAACTCTCCATTCTGTAAGGCCTCTATAATTCCGTCAGCGACAAGAGATGGAGGTTCTGCAATATCACCCAGGCCAGCATTACTTGCCATATCTGTCGCAATCGGTCCTGGATGCACACTGACTACTTGCGTGCCTTGCTCTTCGAGCTTTTCTTTTAGACCTTGTGTAATTGAATATGCAGCAGCCTTGGAAGCGGAATAGGTCGAGAAGTCCACAAAGTTTTTCATTGAGGCAACCGAATTCAATTGTACGAACGCACCACCTCCATTATTTTTTAATACGGGTGCAAATGCTTGTGCCATACGAATCAAACCCGCAACATTAATGTCTATTTCTTTTGCGAGTTGTTCCAGGGCATCCTCCGCCAGTGGATTGGCATTATAGAGAACACCAGCATTATTGATGACAATATCAACATCTGTCGCCTGACTGTCAGCAGCCGTAATCGTTTCCGGTTGCCCAAGATCAATTTGAATTGCACTAACCTTATCTCCATGTGCATCGATCAATGCTTGCGCAGAATCAAGATTTCTCACTGCGGCATATACTTTTGCAGCACCCTGTGCAACCAAAGTGTCCACTATACTCTTACCAATGCCACGATTAGCACCTGTGACTAAAACTGTTTTATTTTCAATTGTCATACTCATCTTTTATCTCCTTATTTAATAATTAATTGTTTAAGTGTTGTCTATTATGTGGTTCGTTAAAATCAATGATCGGGCCTTTGGGTACGATACCAGTCGGATTTATTGTTTCATGACTACCATAATAGTGTTGCTTGATATGTTGCATATTAATCGTTTCTGCTACGCCTTCCTGTTGATACAAATCGCGG
>JBCCHP010000076.1:0-6483 GCA_039028675.1 Pseudomonadota bacterium
AGGGTATGGTGTATTCTGCTGCATTCATTTCTCTTTCTATTTTTTCGTACTCCTTTTTATACGCGCTCTGAGTTTTGTCAATGTTGCTATTAAAGTTACTCAGTGCATTCGTTCTAAATTCACTTGTTATTGGTCCTGGTTCAATCAGTGATATGTAAATACCTGTACCAGATAATTCATAACGCATCGCATCACTTAGCGATTCCAGTGCATATTTTGTAGCACAATATGCGCCTCGGAATTTCATCGTGACAAAACCGAGCATAGAACTTATTTGGATTATCCTCCCTTCCCCTTGACGACGCATAACAGGAATAAGTAAGTTGGTTAATTCCTGTGTTCCAATCACATTCGTTTCAAATTGCTGTTGTATTACTTCGCGATTCAAGTCCTCTATCGCACCGGTTAACCCATAAGCAGCATTGTTGACTAATCCAAATATTTTTCCATCTATGCAATTTAATAACCAGTCAACTGCTGCATGAATCGATTCAGAGTCAGTCAAGTCCAGTTGTGTTGCATCAAAACCCTTTGACTTTAGGTTATCGACATCATCCTGCTTCCGCGCTGTCGCAAATACGCGATAACCTGCAGCCTTTAGTCCTTCCGCGATACAAAGTCCAATGCCACTAGAGCAACCCGTTACTAAAACTGAATTCATATTGGTTTGATTGTGTTTCCGTTGCTTTGAAATAGTTGTTTTAACTTTATTCTCAGCTCATCCGCGATCATATAAAACAGATAAGCGTAAACAAAATGAGTGCCATCGAATCCAATAAGCCAAAACCAAGGCCCTCCGCTAATGGTGATAGAAATGCTGTTTGGCTAGTCGATAAAACGTACACTAGCGACAAAACCAAAATCGATAGGAAAAAGTTCATAAATTACAGGCTTCTATCAGCGAAAACTGTCATACTCAATACTTCATAATTTGGCAGATAATAATAACGCATAAAAATTTGAAGATAATTGAATTCTATGCGATTTTAGCTATTTTCAGGTCATCTAATAACGATAAATCAGGACGGAATGAGACAAACTTCTATATTGATCAGCCTCATCAGTATTACATTGGCGCTTCCTGCCTCGCTAAATGCGGCTGAACTAGGCGGTGATTTCACGACCAGGCTATGCCCGACTGGTCTCGATATACCTGCCAGACCATTGGTCGAGGTCGAACTTGATGAAGATGATACCTTTGCCACAGCTGATGAAGCAGATTTAATCGAAAAAGGCGTCTCGGAACTGAAAGGGAATGCCGAAGTAACCCGAAATACACAACAAGTCAGGGCTGACAAGATTATCTATGATGAACCCGCCGATACAGCTGATTTGGAAGGCGACGTGCACTATTGGGATGATGCACTTTTTCTGCAAAGTAATGATGCCTTTCTGACATTTGACAATGGTACCGGCGAATTCGACAAAGCGGACTATATCCTGATTGATAGTCGCGGACGCGGCCAGGCTGATCAGTTGCTGCTGGATGTCGGCACCCGTACCGAGATGGATAATGTTCGTTATACCACTTGTGATCCTGATGATGAATTCTGGCACTTTACCGCCAGTCGGCTTGAACTCGATCATGAGAACAATTGGGGCACTGCCAGAAATTTTGTCTTAAGAATTAAAGATTTTCCTGTTTTCTACACACCGTATATGTCGTTTCCTCTAAGTAAGGAGCGAAAAAGTGGTTTTCTTGCGCCTACTTATGGCAATACCAATCGACATGGATTCCAGCTTGAAACACCCTATTACGTTAATATTGCGCCAAACATGGATGCTACCGTTGCGCCACGCCTTTTTACCGACAGTGGTGTGATGGCAGTTGGAGAATTTCGCTATATGTTTGGTCAGGGTGAAGGACAAGTCAATCTGGAATACCTTCCCAGTGATAATCTGAGAGATGATGAACATCGAAATTTTGTGCATTTCGATCACGAACAAACTTTTTTTGATCGTGGGCGACTGACAATCGATTATAATCGCGTCTCTGATAAATTTTACTTCGAAGACTTTGGCGGACAAATCGGCGTAACCAGTACACGCTTTCTCGATCAACGAGCCGATGCCTCTTATGGCAATTCAAGTTTTGGGCATAACTGGAACCTTAGAACAAGAATACAGAATTATCAGGTAGTCGATCGCAGCATTCCTGTGTCTTCTCGACCTTATAAACGTTTGCCACAAGTGTTATTCAATGTTAACTCACCAAGACGTTATGGCAGTGTCAATTACGGTATGCAAACTGAAAGTGTGTATTTTGAGCGCGATGATGACCTTGTATTTGCCAGTAGCAATGACAACATTAACGGCCTGCGTGTCAAACTTGAACCGTATGTGAGTTATCCCATGAGAACGGTGGCGACATATCTGGAACCGAAACTCAGTTTGGACTATACCCAATATCATCTAGATGACTCCAGCTTATTCACAAAGAGCCCATCAAGAGTATTACCCAAATTTAGTGTTGATGGCGGCGTATTCCTGGAACGTGAAACACAGCTATTTAATCGTGGTTTGATACAAACACTTGAACCCAAAATTTACTATCTCTATGTGCCAAGGGAAAATCAATCTGATTTACCCGTATTTGATACCGGCCTTTATAGTTTCGATTTTAATTCATTGTTTAGAGATAATCGTTTCAGCGGTAATGACCGACAAACAGATGCTAATCAAGTCACGCTTGCTGTTTCCTCACATTTTATCGACCAAGAGACGGGGCGTGATCTTGGTAATATCAGCGTTGGTCAGATTTTTTACTTCGCGGACAGGACAGTCAGACTCCCTGGCACCAGTATTCGTGATGAAGATAGCTCGGCACTCGTGGCCGAGATCAATGCCAGAATGATACGCCATTGGGAATTTGGTGGTGATATTGTCTGGGATCCAAATGTCAGTGATAAAACAGAAAAACTGGGACTGAGGGCGACTTATAATCCGGCTCCGGGAAAAGTCATCAATATGTCTTATCGTGTTCGTCGTGATGCCACTGACATTGAACAAAGTGATATCTCGGTACATTGGCCAATCAATAATAAATGGAGTGTTGTTGGTCGCTGGAATTATGCAGTCCCGGAAGGTCGATCACTTGAAACATTTGCGGGTGTTGAATATGAAAGCTGTTGTTGGGCAGCACGTGCGGTAGCCCGACGTTACCTCACTGATATCGATGGTGATTTCCAAACTGGTATTTTTTTCCAGGTTGAACTCAAAGGCCTGGCGGGTATCGGAAAGAAAACAGTTGATTTTCTAAAGCAACAAATTCCTGGTTATCAAAGTGAATTTTAGTTCATCGTTTTCTAGAACCTGGCAAATTTTGTCGGGTGCTTTTTTATCTTTTTTACTCTCTAGTCAACTATTAGCCAATGTCCCATTGGATCGAATTGTTGCCGTGGTGAATGAGGATGTCATCATGGAAAGTGAATTGTTCAATAAAGTCAGATCAGTGCAGGATCAAATTTCTCAAACCGGAAATCAAATGCCACCGGGAGCAGTATTGCAACGTCAGGTATTGGATAATCTGATTCTAAATCGAATACAAATACAACTTGCTGATCGTGTCGGTATTCGTGTTGATGATGAATCACTAAACAGGACGATAAGTAATATTGCTGCGAGTAATCAGGTTACGCTGTCGCAATTCAGGGAAATACTGGAAGGTGATGGCTACAGTTATGAAAAATTCAGAGAAGACATTCGAAATGAAATACGACTTACACAACTTAGGAAACGACAAGTCGAAAACAGAATCAACGTGACCGATAAGGAGATCGATAACTTTATTGCCAATAAGGAGTTTCAGGGTGATGAAGATATGGAAGTGCGATTATCTCACATACTGCTTGCCTTACCCGAGGGAGCAACGCCAGAAGAAATTGCTGAAGTAAAAACAATGGCTGAAAGTATTCGTCAGGAAGTGTACGAGGGATCAGACTTTTCGGAAATCGCAAAGACAGTATCTGATGGTCAGAACGCCGATAATGGCGGCGATCTTGGTTGGCGAAAACTCGGTGATATTCCGAGTTTATTTGCACCGTACATACCGGATATGGCAGAAGGAGATGTCAGTGAACCAATACAAAGTCCAAGTGGCTTTCACATCATTCAAATTAGCGAAAGTAAAAGTGAAAAAGTCTCTATGGTGACGCAAACGCTTGCAAGGCACATTCTAATCAAACTTGATCAATTAACGAATGCTGAACAGGCAAAAGATAAACTAATAAAACTCAGAGAACGAATTACAAGAGGGGATGACTTTGCCATGCTGGCAAAAGGAAATTCAGACGATAGTATGAGTGCTATTAATGGTGGCGATCTTGGTTGGACAATACCAGGTACTCTGGTGCCAGAATTTCAAAGAGAAATGGACCTGTTATCGCCTGGTGACATTAGTGAACCTTTTCGGAGTCAATTTGGTTGGCATATTGTTCAAGTTCTTGAACGTAGAGAACATGACAATACAGAATCAGTAAAACGCGGCAAAGCAAGAGAAGCCATATATAAACGTAAACTTGATGAAGCAATGCAAAGCTGGTCACGTGAGCTTCGAGATGAAGCCTATGTAGAGTATCGGCTTGATGAGTATTGAGCAACTCTCCTCACGAATCGTCATCAGTACTGGTGAACCAGCAGGTATTGGACCTGATATTATTATTCAGCTATTGCAAGATCTGCCTAAATATCAAAATCTCACCATACTGATAGATCCCGATTTATTTGCACAACGTACTAATGAGCTTAATTGCTCTATTCAGCTACCAAAAATTGTTAGCGATATTAGTGCTGCAAAAACTGAAACCGTAATTTTACCAATAACTCTCAAAAACCCAGTCAAAACTGGTGAGTTAAATTATTCAAACGCTGCCTATTTAGTCGATATGCTCGATAAAGCGTATGAACTTTGTGTTAACGGTTCGCATGGGGCACTTGTGACGGGTCCGATTCAAAAATCTGTCATCAATAACGCGGGAATCAAATTTAGTGGGCATACAGAATATCTCGCACAAAAGTCAAATGATGTACCTGTGATGTTACTAAGCACACCTGGACTAAATGTGGCATTAGCAACAACGCATTTACCTTTACATGCGGTTCCGGCAGCGATCACTAAAGATAGTTTACAGCAAACAATCGAAATCATTCTTAATGATATGCGCTTACGTTTTGGTATCGAGAAACCACGGATGATTGTGTGTGGATTAAACCCGCATGCGGGTGAGGATGGTCATCTGGGTAGTGAAGAAAAATCGATCATCGAACCTGTCATTAATGAATTTGTTCAGAATGGTGAAAACATCATGGGTCCCCTGCCCGCCGATACCGCTTTTAGAAAAGAACTCAGAAAAGAAACCGATATCTATTTAGCCATGTATCATGACCAAGGCTTACCCGTTCTAAAAACCTTGGGCTTTGGCGAAGCCGTCAACATCACACTTGGCTTACCTATCATTAGAACCTCTGTCGACCATGGTACCGCGTTGGAACTCGCTGGAAGTGGTAAAGCCAATTATGGCAGCCTCAAGGCTGCCATCGACATGGCAGTAAAAATGGCACAGGTAACAGTTAATACAGATTAGTATAAAGCTTTGTTATATGTCTAAAATCGAACACCGAGCGAAAAAACGTTTTGGACAAAACTTTTTACACGATGAAAACGTTGTTCAGAAAATTATTCATGCAATCAATCCGCAGGCAGATGACCATCTGGTTGAGATAGGGCCTGGCCTTGGTGCACTTACGTCACCTTTACTCAATCTGAATATTAAACTTGACGTAATCGAAATCGATCGCGAACTAATCATACAACTTAGGAATAAATTTGCTCCAAAAGAGAATTTCATCATTCATGAACATGATGCATTAAAATTTGATTATGCCTCAATTTCAGCAAATAAAATTCGCGTGATAGGCAACCTTCCCTATAACATCAGTACGCCCTTACTATTTAATTTACTTGGTTACTCAAAAAATATTCAGGATCTGACGTTTATGTTGCAGAAAGAAGTGATCGATCGCATATGCGCAGTACCCGGAAACAAACAGTACGGTCGATTAACTGTCATGTTGCAATATCATTGTGCGGTTGAAAAATTATTTATCGTTAAATCTGGCGCATTTAATCCTGCACCTAAAGTTGACTCAGCCGTAGTAAAGCTAGTACCTAAAACAACTGCCGACAAGGAAGTTAAGGATCCGGTACTTTTTTCGGCATTGGTGAGTGATGCCTTTTCTCAACGCAGAAAAACACTAAGAAATTCACTTGGAAATTTCCTAACTGAAGAACAAATTAAGGAGTTAGATATTAATCCGACGCTAAGACCTGAAATGCTAACTGTGAACGAGTTTGTCTCGCTCGCGAATCTGGCGTCTCAATATCGAGAATAGAGATAACCTGTGGATAAGTTTGTGAATAAAATAGTTAAATAAATCAATTATTTATCTAATTTATACAACTCCTTCCTCAATAGTTTTTAGTTG
>JBCCHP010000077.1:0-6474 GCA_039028675.1 Pseudomonadota bacterium
ACGCACGCGCTATACTCCGCGCTTCGCTAACAGATTGAATTTAATAACAGAAAATAGATATGTCTAAGGTTGCAGCAGCTACAGGTCTTGATTTTCAAGGCCTGATATTTTCCCTACAACAATACTGGGCAAAACATGGCTGTGTCATTACGCAACCAATTGATATAGAGGTGGGCGCCGGGACCTTTCATCCAGCCACCTTTTTGCGTTCAATTGGACCTGAACCCTGGCGCACGGCTTATGTGCAAGCCTGTCGCAGGCCGACTGATGGTCGTTATGGAGAGAATCCCAATCGATTACAACATTACTATCAATTTCAGGTTTTACTAAAGCCATGTTTTGCCCAGTATTTTTGTAGGGAAAATATCAGGCCTTGAAAATCAAGACCTGTAGCTGCTGCAACCTTAGACATATCTATTTTCTGTTATTAAATTCAATCTGTTAGCGAAGCGCGGAGTATAGCGCGTGCGTATGAGTTTGTGTATGAGAAACCCTTTTCCAATTCAAGCTTTACCCATGTCTGGTCGATAGTATAAATGAATGAAGCAAGCAGAGTAGAACGTTGAAAAAAATCGCAATTACTGTCCCAGAATCTGCACATTGGTATGCCATGTTGGGCAGAGCTGAATACATCATGAGAGATAGTTTGCCCGAAGATGCGGCACATTATCTGGTGCGCTTATTTTTCAGACAGGATTATGAGGGTATCGTTATATTCGATGGTCAGAATGCTTTTTTTTCAGATGATAGCAATATCTCTGAAACAGCAAAGTTACAGCGTTTAGGCGACAAATGTTTATTATTATGTGGTTTCTTTCCAGAATTTAGTCAAATGTATGGAGTTGAGCTGCAGGACTGGCTGGATATTGGCGCCAGCTCATACCATCAATTATCTACATTGGTGGATGAAGATGAAGAAACCGTTTATCAATTTTTAAGTGAAAATTTTAGTTCGGTTGTTGAGCTACTTGCTCAAATGCAACAGGTTTCATCACAATCGAAAGCAAAGTTCAGGGAAAGTAAACATGTTATTGAAAGGAGAGATGGCTTTAACCTAAATTCGATAACAGGACTGCAGAAACCAGGTTATCGACAATTAAACTGAGAAAAATTAATTAACTATTATCTCTAACAATATCTTTGAAGCGGTTTTTAAGAATATCAAATTTAAATCCCTGAATCTCGAACGCCCAGGTATTCAATTTTTGATTCATGCCAGCAACAAATGAATTCATATCTTCGTCCTTAATTTCATCTTCTCCTTTATTTTCTACATTTAACGCTTCAAGTTGAAAACTAACAAAGGGTCGACCTTCGAATTCGAAGGCTTTCAGTTTAACGAGTAGTCCATCAAATGTTTCGATTGACGCTTGAACAACTTGTTCAGGAGTTTGTATCGATGCTGCTTTTTTTACAGATGTAATTTGTACATCCGCCAGTATGGCAGCAAAACGATTAATAATAATGTCAGGCGCGAGCTTTTTATCAGCAGGCATATTCTCTAATCGAAAACTTTCCTGACCTTGTTGCGTCTTGAATAGTGTAAATGTATCGCCATCATCATGATTAATTGAAACACGTTTAATCACTTCATCAGGTATATCTAATAAGGAACGATTAAGCCAATCAGTGTTTTTAGCAGAAATATCCAAAAGTCCGTCTACCAGAAAAGACTGTTCCTGATCGGATTCTCGTATGTACAAACCAGGTGTAGATTGCGCCGTACTACTGCGTCTCGGTTTACCTACGATCACATCGACAATAATATCACCTTGTCCATCAGCCAGCGTTAGCAATGTTGATGTTGATTCATCGGCTACAGGTCCTTCGACACCTAACCGTGGATAGAGTCTTTCCAGTGCAGTCTTTGGCGCATTCAGTTTTAAATCGGCAACGCCTAGCACAGTACTTTTTACTTTGTCCGGTAACGCAGGGTATCCGTCAAACTCATCAATCGTCCAAACATCATTCACTCTGGTAAGGTTTATACTGTTATCAAAACTCTTAATACTTATTTTTGAAACGGTTTCAATTTTATTCGTTAATGTCGGAAAAAACAGTGGCTTGATTTTATCTGATTGAGGCGCACGCAG
The DNA here is from genome assembly GCA_039028675.1 of Pseudomonadota bacterium. Lineage (GTDB taxonomy): Bacteria > Pseudomonadota > Gammaproteobacteria > Eutrophobiales > Eutrophobiaceae > JANQNX01. The sequence continues at coordinate 2,094 of JBCCHP010000077.1, forward strand.
GTTTACAAACACAACTGCCGCAATTATAACGACGAGAGTGACCAGTGAAAAAATACTTAATTTATTAAACATAATCGTTACGTTCTTCTACTGGCGCGAACTATTCCAACCATTAATGCCACTAAGGTAATGAGTAATGGGATTAAACCGATATTTATAAAACGAATTTGTGCGCCCAGTTTATCAATATTTTTCTTTAACTCATGTTGCACTCGACGTAGTTCCTGTCGAGTCTGCAAACGTTCATTTCTGAATTTATCAATTTCTTTGGTTAATTTATTATTTAACAAATAGGATTGTTCACCGCCTTGCTCTTGTTGTAGTTCCTGAATTTTACTTTCAGTCTCTTCAAGACTTGCTTGAAGCTCTTTTTCTCGTTCTCGAAAACGCGCTTCAGCTTCTTTTCGAATTTCTTCTACTAAAATAAAAGGACGGGCATATTTATCTCTGCCACGTAGACTGATTAAATCAGTACTACCTGCAAGGTTCTCAACGCTATTAATGACGAAGTCACCATTACTTGCTATTGGTTGTGGGACAGGCACTCCAAACATATTTTGTGTTCTTACCCAGAAATGATCAGCGAGCATATCAGTATCAGTGACCAGGATGAGATTGATCTCACCCTCACTTACAAAACCTTCATCTTTTATTCTATTACCTTCATCGTCTGCTTCCGGAATTCCCTCGATGAAGGTGCTTGGTACTTTGCCTTGTACTCGAGCAGCGATTGTCATCCGGCGATTCTCAGATTGGAAGTTATTGAGTATAACTGTGGGATCACGTTGAAAAAGAATAAGATCGCGTTCGAGTAATGTTGATTCGGTAGAAGATTGAATGAGCGGCGTTATAGATAAACCTATATCTTTTTTCACCTCAAGTGAGCCCGCAGTACCTGAATGTATCAGATTGAGCTCACTGGTAGAGAAGTCTTCCTCATTAAAGTTATCTTCTATCAGTCGTAACCAAGGGAGATAATCAATCTCTTGTGGACCACGCGGACTATTTGCTTGCACACGCATTGCGGCTTTGATATCACCTACCACTTTTTCACTAACCAGTTCTAGCCCCCATGCATCCAGTTGCTTTGGTAAATAGGAGTCAATTTTTGGTAAGACTTGTGGATTGGCTTCATCCGGTTGTGTGCGATCCTGCTCTGCTAGAGGATCGAGAAAGATAATTGCTTTACCACCTTTTAACAGGTATTGGTCGAGTGCGTAAAGGGTATACGTTTTTAAATCTTTTGGATGTATTAATAGTAGAACATCGACATCACTATCAATCTCTAGCGGTTTCTCTCCAAGATCTTTTACCTCAAAGAATTCTCCTAGTGCATTGATGACTGTCCACGTAGGCTGATCCTGATCACCTTTTTTACCCATAACAGGTAATTGTGAAATGACACCAACCACACGTTTGTCAGGATATGCCAGATTATAAATTAATTTGGTAATATCATATTCAAGTGCTGATTCACGATTAGTTTGAAAAAAGGGAATGACTTTTTCATCATCAGTTGAATTAGTTCCAACCATACCAAAGTAAGCGCGGTCACTTGTCGGACCCGCATTGACGGTTCTTAAACCACTGGCGACGGCCTGATCTTCAGACTCAGAAAAAGTCTCCGGCTCAATAATGTTAAGTATTAATTTATCTCCGGCATGGGCTGCATATTCTTCAAGCATATCCCTGACACGTGAACCGTAATTTGCCAGTAAAGGAAAATCGACCATTGCTTTCTTGGAAAAATAAAAATCAAGTTGAACAGGTTCTTCCAGATTTTGCAGAATGTTTTTTGTGCCATCTGATAGTGTAAATAATTTATTTTCTGTCAGATCGATTCGCCAGGAAGTCAGGGCAGTATTGGCAAGTATGACTGTCGCAATAAATAAACAGGTTGCAAGTAAAACACCAGTGCCTGAAATGACTCTATTTTTTACTGAATGCTTCATCACTAACTTGCCTTCTTCGTTTCAATCACAACAACATTGATATAAAGCCAGAACGTAATTAATGCAGAGAAGTAAATAATATCTCTAATATCAATCACGCCTTTGGTAATAGAAGTGAAGTGCGTTAAAAAACTAAATGAAGCGATGGCATCGATCAAAGCCTGCGGCGCCCATCCTTGAAATATATCCAGCACCATTGGAAAACCGCTAAGGATAAACATGAAACTGATCACAACACTGATTACGAATGCAATCACCTGACTTTTAGTAAAGGCAGAGATACATGATCCTATAGCAAGAAAACCACCGGCCATAATCAAACTGCCAATATAACTCGCGAGTATGACAGTATTATCCGGATCGCCCAGGTAGTTAACGGTAATCCACATTGGAAAGGTCAAGAATAATGCAACAGCCGTAAATGACCATGCGGCCAAAAATTTACCGACAACAGCATCAGTAATCGATACTGGTAATGTCATTAATAATTCAATTGACCCACTCTTGCGTTCGTCTGACCATAAACGCATGGAAATAGCAGGGATTAAAAATAAATATAACCATGGATGAAATCGGAAGAAAGGTTGAAGGTCTGCCTGATTACTTTCGTAGAACGCGCCCAGATAGAATGTAAAAATACCCGTCATAAATAAAAAAATAACGATAAAGACATAAGCTACAGGCGTAACAAAGTAACTGGTAAATTCACGCTTGAAGATTGCGGCCAACGTGTTCACGCTAATGCCTCCTCTTGACCTTGCGTGGTAATTATCCGGAAAGCATGATCAATATTGGCATCATCAGATTTTTGTATTAACTCAGCAGGTGTTCCATCAAATAATAAATCGCCTTTTGCAATAATAATGGCGCGTGAGCAGACCGCATCAACTTCCTCAAGAATATGTGTCGATATGATGATGGCTTTGTCCTGTGCCATATCTTGTATGAGTTTTCGTACTTCGTGTTTCTGGTTTGGATCCAGTCCGTCTGTGGGTTCGTCGAGAATAAGCACATCAGGATCATGTAAAATTGCTTGCGCCAGCCCTACTCGGCGTTTGTAACCTTTGGATAATGTTTCAATGCTTTGGTTATATACATTTTCGATATTGATCAACTCGACGACTTCATCAATTCGGCTTTGTCGTTGAGCACCAGTAAGTTGGCGAATATCAGCAATAAAGTTTAAAAAACTTTTTACCGTCATTTCTCCATAAGCCGGTGCCCCTTCAGGCAAGTAGCCGATGGACTTTTTTACGGCCAATGGTGATTCGAGAACGTCGTGCCCATTGACAAAGACAGTGCCCTCAGTCGGTTCGAGAAAACCGGTAATCATTTTCATAGTAGTGGATTTACCGGCGCCATTTGGCCCGAGAAAGCCTAATACCTCGCCATGATTGACATTGAACGACACCCCTTTGACCGCATGTATTGGGCCAAAAGACTTCTTCAACGATTTGACTTGTATCGCTTCTGCCATGGTAATTTTTTAAGAAATAATTGTTTTTCTAGTAAGATCGCGTTAAGCGGCGCTATTCTGCATAAATATAGTGCAGCGTCAATGCGGAATAGACATAATTTAAGCGTTACGGTTCCGTGTTCTGTACACTGTAACTGGCTTTCAAGACGTTTCGAACAATTGTTGTTTAAGTCGAAATAGAGCTGAAATATCTTCCTCGCCGTAACCTTGCTGCATCAATTTTTCATAGTGAATCAATGTCATTTCAACGGTTGGCAGTAGATTCTCGCCCAGCTTTTGTATCATTGATTTACAAATAGTCAGGTCTTTATGATGCAGTGCAAGCTTGAATCCGGGTTCATATGAATCACCCAGCATGGTTTTACCGCGATGCTGAACAAACCAGTTACCTGCTGCACCTGACGATACAATATCGACTACCTTATCCATCGGCAGATCCATGGCTTTTCCGAATGCCAATGCCTCAGTCACGGCCTGATTGATGCCAGCCGCCATGATTTGATTTACTGCTTTCGTCGCCTGACCCGCGCCGTTCGGCCCGATATACATAACATTTGCTGCAATAGCACTTAATGTTTCTCGCGCTTGTTCTAGTACGCTTTCTTCCCCGCCGACCATCATCGCGAGTGTGCCGTTTTTGGCACCTTCCACCCCACCTGATACCGGACAATCCAGAAAATGACCGCCGGCCTCATTTACTTGTTCGGCTGCCCGTTTTGCTGTTGCGGCACTGACAGTGGATGTATCGATAATAATAGCATCGGTGGACAAATTGGATTTAATCTCGCCGATCATTTCCAAAACGTCCTCGTCTTTGGAGACACAAATAATAATTAACTCACATTGCTTCGCTAATACAGATGGCGAATCAGCAATAATGGTTTTTAATTCTGCCGCCACAGTCTCGGCTTTACTCTGCGTGCGATTAAATACACATTGAAGTAGACCAGCT
>JBCCHP010000078.1:0-6412 GCA_039028675.1 Pseudomonadota bacterium
AGTTGAAGCATTTTCTCAAATCGCTAAACAGGAAAAAATCAGAACAATTCATTTACCGGTATCAGCAGCTTTTCATAGTGAGTTTGTCGCCGATGCCACAAAACCTTTTAACAGAATTGTGAATGAAATTCAGTTTCATAAAAATCATTTTCCTGTGTTATCAAATACGACTACTGATACTTATCCAGATGGAATAGATTCACAAAAGAAATTGCTCTCTAAACAACTCGCTAAACCTGTTCGATTCGTTGAGCAAATTCAACAACTCTATCAACAGGGCGTGCATACTTATATTGAAGTTGGCCCCGGCAATGTTTTATCTGGTCTCATAAAACAAATTCTTAATGATGACTCAAATCAAATTATTAGTATTGATTCATCTCTGGGAAAACAACAAGGGCAAATTGATCTCGCCATGGTACTGATTGCGTTAGCGGCACAAGGCAAGGAAGTATCTTTGTCGATGTGGGATGCTCAATGCGAATCGCTTAATCGTCCTGATTTACAGAGTAAAACAGGAATGACAGTCAAGATAAGTGGCGCCAATATTATGCAAAAACGATCAGTTAAACCGCCAATTGAATCCAAACAAGTTGAATCAATGATGAATAAGCAGCAAGAAACAACGATGCCAAACAGATCGAACAATGAGAATAGTTCATTAAAAGTTATGCAGGATAGTATTTTAGCATTGCAAAAAATGCAGGAACAAACAGCGCGACTACATCAACAATATTTGCAAGGACAGGAAACTGCTCAACAAACAATAAATTCATTATTGCAACAGCAACAGGCATTGTTAAATGGACAAGCGATGCCGGAAATGACGGTGCCTCAGCAGCCTGCAGTAAAATCTGCGGAGCCTAATATTAATAAACCGAATGTCGAAGCACAGCAATTGCCTGAAACTCAGGATTTAAATGAGGTGATTGAAGCAAAAAATGATATTGAAATTGATAATCTTTTATTAAAGGTGGTGTCTGAAAAAACCGGTTATCCACTAGAGATGTTAAGTCTGGAGATGAGCCTTGACACTGATCTTGGAATTGATTCGATAAAACGCGTAGAAATACTCTCAGCCTTGCAAGAAGAGTTACCCTGGTCACCTGTTATTAAACCCGAGGAATTGGGGACCTTTCAATTTTTACAGCACATAGTTGAATTTATCGCTGCAGGCAAACCGGAACATTTTTCAGGCAGTTCGGCAATAGATAAAGTCAAAGATAGTTCAATACAAAATATTGAATTCGAGAAGACCTTATTGAATATTGTTTCTGATAAAACCGGTTACCCAATAGATATGCTGGAACTGGATATGAATCTGGATAACGATCTTGGTATTGATTCTATCAAGCGTGTTGAAATTTTGTCAGCGTTGCAGGAGGCCTTGCCTCAATTACCAACAATTAGCCCGGATGAGTTAAGTAATTTGGATAGTTTACGTTCTATTAGTGATTTAATTGTTACGGAAGCGATATCAATTCCTGCTAATCATGAAGTTAGTTCTACTCTTGGTAATCACAATTTTTCTAATGAATTATTGGAAGTCGTCGCTGATAAAACCGGTTATCCCTTCGATATGCTTAGTCTGGATATGAATCTGGATAGTGATTTAGGTATTGATTCTATCAAGCGAGTTGAAATTTTGTCTGCTATTCAGGAACGCATGCCGGAGTTACCGATTGTTGATCCAGACACAATGGCGACCTTGCAAACCTTAAAGTCAATTGTGGAGTACTTTGATGTTTCGGTCGACGAGTCAAATAATAATTTGAGTTCTAATGATGGTGTTATTACAACTGGGTTAGAAACAACTTTGCTGGAAGTTGTGTCTGAAAAAACTGGTTATCCAGTTGAAATGTTAACTCTGGATATGAATCTTGATAGTGATCTGGGGATAGATTCAATTAAACGCGTTGAAATTCTTTCTGCATTACAGGATATATTACCAAATCTGCCTTCCGTCTCCGCTGATGAATTATCTGCATTACAAACGCTTCAGCAAATCATTAATACCATGAGCGTAGAAGCAAATATGGTAAGTAATGAAATTAAAAAAAATGGGTCAGTTCATGCAGATAAAGAAAATAAATTAAAAAAACATAGTCTCGTTCGACATATTATTAATCCCGTAGAGATAAATGTTGAGAGTTTTACGAATATTGAATTCGATAAAGATAAAGCAATCTATGTCTCTGGCCAAAAATATGCTGAGTCTATCTGTGATGAGTTAATTAGCAGAGGCTACAGGGCAAGGAAAATAGATGCATCTCTGGAAGATGTAGAAAATGTTGGAGGACTAGTGATATGTCATGATGCTATTCGAAACCAGAAAGATATTCTTGAAAATTTTTCATTAATCCAACGCGTATCTACTTCATTAAAATCGAATAATGGCTTTCTGGTTGCTATTACAGAAATGGATGGTTGTTTTGGTTTCCAATCTTTACGAGAAAATAATGCTATTCATGCAGCTCTAACTGGAATTATCAAAACAGCAGACAAAGAATGGGGTAGTGTTCATTGTCGCTGTATCGATATTAATAAACCAGTCATGAGCTTGTTAGTTGATACATTTTTCTATCAGATGCCACTGGAAGTAGGTTTAAATGATAATAACTTGACTGAATTGAAACTTGTTGAACAGCGTTTGGAAAGTAAACAGGAATCAAGTTTATTAAACAATGATGATTTAATCGTTATCTCTGGCGGCGCAAGAGGAGTGACAGCAGAGATTGCTGTGAAACTTGCTGAAACCTATCAATGCAAACTTTTACTCCTCGGTCGTAGCCCAGAACCTGAAAAAGAACCAGACTGGTTAAATAACTTAAATGAAGAAGCTGATATCAAACTGGTGCTACTAGAAAAAACCGAAAGAAAGCTGTCTCCAGTTGAACTGGAAAAACAATTTAAAGCTGTTTTGGCAAATCGTGAAATTAATAAAACCATTAATAATATTAAAAGTCATGGGAGTGAAGTAGCTTATGTATCGGTAGATATTACTGATGCTAGTAGTATTGAAAATGCTATAGATTTGACCCGGATTGAATTAGGTAATGTTACAGGCGTAATCCATGCGGCAGGTGTATTGGCAGATAAGTTGATAGAAGATAAAACAACTGAGCAATTTGAATATGTATTTAATACAAAAGTGATGGGTCTTGAGAATCTATTATCAGTTACTGCCAATGATAATTTGAAGTTAATCGCTAATTTTTCTTCTACAACAGCAAGATTAGGAAGAAAGGGACAGGTAGATTATGCGGCAGCAAACGAGATATTAAATAAACGTGCTCAACATGAACAAGTAATACGCGATGATTGTAAAGTATTATCTATTAACTGGGGACCATGGAACGGCGGCATGGTCACACCAGCACTAAAACAGGTTTTTGAAAATGAAGGTGTTGGTTTGATCGAACTAGAGGAAGGCGCTAATTATTTCATCGATGAAATTGAAAGTAATGGGCCAGTTGAAGTGGTGGTGATATCTGAAGCTGTAAATAACGTTCATTTAGAAAATCAATTTATATCAGATTCGACTATTAATAATGAAGTATTGCATCTCGCATTTGAACGAGAATTAACTGTTAGTAGTTACCAGTTTTTACAATCTCATGTTATGAATGGCCAGGCAGTATTACCGGTTGCTGTCATTATTGAATGGTTTGCGCATGGTGCCCTACATCTAAATCCTGGTATGCAGTTTCAGGGCGTTGAAGATTTTCGCGTTTTAAAAGGAGTCAGCCTTGCCGCTAGTGAATCAATAACACTTCGAATTCTTACTGCTGATATGAAACAAACAGGTAATACAGCAAGTGTATATGCAGAGTTACGTTCAGATGAGTTTTTACATGCAACTGCTTTAATCGTATTAGGTGATGCTAAAAATATACCAACAGATTCAAAGTTGAAGCCAATCGATGATAGATATATTTTTGATAATGATCATTACTATCAAAATGGTCAATTGTTTCATGGTCAGCATTTACAAGGTATAAAGAAAGTCAGCCATTGTGGTGAAGAAGGTATCATGGCTGAGGTGAATGCTGCTCCCGCGCCGTCGAAATGGATGTCACAACCTATCCGCTCCAGCTGGATCACTGATCCATTGATACTCGATTCCGCTTTTCAAATGATGATTATCTGGAGCTTTGAACAACAAGAAATAGGTTCACTTCCTACTGAGATTGAATCATATCGCCAATATAAGAAAAAATTTCCCAAAGCGGGAGTTTGCGTTGTTGCTAGAATTACACATCAAACTGATCATAAAGCAATCGCAGATATCGAGTTTATTGATAAAAAGGGAGCCCTTGTTGCGCGCATGCAAGGATATACTTGCGTCAGGGATGGTTCTTTAAAGCAGGCATTTCAACAAAATGATTTGATAGAGGAAATTTAGCAGTTATGACAAAAACGGCATTAATCACCGGCATTACCGGACAAGATGGCGCCTATCTTGCTGAATTTCTAATTAATAAAGACTATGTCGTGCACGGTATTAAACGACGTTCATCATTAATCAATACTGATCGAATTGATCATTTGTATGAAGATCCACACAAGGATAACCGTTCATTAATTTTGCATTACGGTGATATGACAGATTCATCAAGCCTGGTAAGGGTTATTCAGGAATCGCAACCTGATGAAATCTATAATCTCGCTGCGCAAAGTCATGTCGCTGTGTCATTTGAAGAACCAGAATATACAGCGAATTCTGATGCATTAGGTGCTTTGCGTTTATTAGAAGCCATCAGGATTTTAGGCCTTGAGAACAAAACGCGTTTTTATCAGGCATCAACATCAGAACTTTATGGACAGGTGCAGGAAGTCCCGCAAAAAGAGACCACACCTTTTTATCCCCGTTCGCCTTATGCCGTATCAAAGCTTTATGCTTACTGGATAACTGTCAATTATCGTGAAGCTTATAATATGTATGCCTGTAACGGCATATTATTCAATCATGAATCTCCAACACGGGGAGAGACATTCGTCACAAGAAAAATAACAATGGCCTTGAGTCGAATAAAACATGGCCTGCAAGAGTGTTTGTATATGGGTAATCTTGACGCAAAACGTGATTGGGGCCATGCAAAAGACTATGTAGAGATGCAATGGATGATGTTACAACAGGCTCAGCCAGAAGATTTTGTGATAGCAACCGGAGAGCAATTCAGTGTGCGTGAATTTATTGAATTCGCTGCTGCACTTATCGATATGCATATTGAATGGCAAGGTGAGGGTGTGGATGAAATTGGATGTGACCAAAATGGCAATACAGTGATAAGGATCGACTCACGTTACTACCGTCCAGCAGAAGTTGAAAGTTTGCTCGGTGACGCATCTAAAGCTAAAGAAAAACTGGGCTGGACACCCAGGATAACAATTAATGAAATGATTGAAGAAATGATGCAGACCGATATGAAACTTGCAGAAAACGAATTGTTACTCAACAATCATTAACTCTCTACATAGTATGAACCCTGACTCAAGAGTCTATATTGCTGGTCATAGTGGCTTGGTTGGCAACGCAATAAAGCGTTATCTTGAAGCAAAAGAATATACAAACTTGATCACTCGAACTCATGCTGAGCTGGATTTATGCAACACAATTGATGTTAATCAATTTTTTGCTGAATCGAAACCTGATTATGTGTTCATGGCGGCAGCAGTCGTGGGTGGCATACATGCTAATGATTCATTGCCTGTTAATTTTTTACAAGACAATCTGCAAATTCAGACTAATGTCATTCAAGCTGCCTTTCAACAGAACGTAAAAAAGCTGGCTTTTCTTGGATCGACTTGTATTTATCCGAGGGATTGCCCACAACCGATCAAGGAAGACTATTTGCTAACGGGACCATTAGAAAAAACAAATGAATGGTATGCGATCGCAAAGATTGCAGGAATAAAACTTTGTCAGGCTTATCGTAAACAATTTGGTTTTAATGCTATTTCAATGATGCCAACAAACCTGTATGGCCCTGGTGATAATTTTGATTTGTTACATTCACATGTGTTACCGGCTTTAATTCGAAAGTTTCATGAAGGTAAAATAAATCACTCTGAGTATGTTGAGGTATGGGGATCTGGAAAACCTTTTCGTGAATTTTTATATATTGATGATATGGCAGAGGCCTGCTGTTTTCTTATGCAGGAATATGATGAGGCAGATATTATCAATTTGGGAACAGGCATGGACATTAGTATTCAATCGTTGGCAGAATTGATTCGCGAAATCGTTAATTTTGACGGGATGATTAAGTTTAATACTGATAAACCTGATGGGACGCCTAAAAAACTGACCGATGTGTCAAGGATTAATGCACTCGGGTGGCACAGCAAGACAGCATTACCTGATGGTATACAAAAAACCTATGAATGGTATAAATCCACGTTGTAGAAC
>JBCCHP010000079.1:0-6396 GCA_039028675.1 Pseudomonadota bacterium
TCCAGACTGACGAGCTGCAAGCCCAGCCTGCCTCCTCTGCTTGGCCAGCTCCTCGGCGTTGGGGAAATCCTGACCACCATACAGTCTCCATTCCACCGTGATGCTGTCCGCCACATACACGCACATGGGACGTGGCTGGTTGATTAATGAAAACTGGTTTTTTAATGGGCTTGGTGTCGCCGTTCCTTCGGACTATATGGCATTAGTGTTATTTATGATTGCCTCACCAGCTTTTACATTCTTTTTACAACCATTGTTCTCTTCAATTTCAAGACAACATGAATTTGAGGCCGATGACTTTGCTGCAGATCAGGCCCAAACAGAAAATCTGATTACCGCATTAGTGAGCTTATATCGTGAAAATGCTAATACGTTGACACCCGATCCCTTGTACTCAGCTTTTCATGATTCACATCCACCTGCACCAATCAGGATTGCGCATTTAAAAAGCAAGTTTTCATGAACCATCTGGAAAAGTATTTAATATTACTTTTCTTATTTTCTTTTCATCAATCGGTTCAGTCTTTTGATTCAGCAAATGGCGAGTTACTGCATAATGAAAATTGTATGCGCTGTCATCAACCTGACGTCTATATCCGCGAGAACAGAATGATCAAAAGTTTTGATGAATTGCATGAGCGTGTCCGTCAGTGTGAGATCATGGCAGAAATGGCATGGTTCGATGAAGAGATCGATGATGTCACCGCCTTTCTCAATGAAGCCTATTACAAATTTGATTTGGAAAAATAATTTTAAGACGAAATCGTAGCTGGTTTTATTTAAACTACGCTTATGACAACGGACTTATCACAATTACCCACGCTAGGCTTAGGCGCCAGTCTTAGTTTATCCTCAAAACCTGACCCGGTGACATTGGTCAAGTCTGAGGGTGGGCCTCAATTTGTTGAGTATGCCGGATTGGTCGATGTTGAGAGAGTGATCGATGAAGTAGCGCGTATTCAGGCCGCAGGTGCGCCGGTGCTATATCACCCTTCATACATTAATTTTTGCGGATCATTTCCAAATTCAAAAACCTGGCTGGAGACAACTGCTAAACACATTGCAGCGGTAAATTCTGCCTGGTTTGCGCAGGATGTCGCTTATTGTTTTTGGGAATCAGGACATAGCTATTCAACGCAACTTGGCTATTTTATTCCACCCATATTCAATGAAGCATCATTAAAACTAGCGATAACCCGCGTTAAAGAAGTACAGCAAATTGTCCCTGTTACTGTCGCTGTTGAACCTCCGCCCATGTGTTTTATAACTGGTACTATGCCTTTATTTACTTTCTTTCGTGAACTTGCAGAAGAAACAGACTGCGCCATTTTACTGGATATGGGACATTTAGTGTCATACGAGATGGCAAGTGGTAATCAAATTATTAATGAACTGAATCAACTCCCCCTTGAACGAGTGATTGAAGTCCATGTTGCCGGCGGCAAAATTAAATCAACTACTTCCGGTCCTGTTTATGTTGATGCACATGAATGTCAGATTCTGGATGAGACATGGGCCATGTTTAAACAAATGCTACCAGCTTTACCTAATGTCAAAGCAGTTTGTTTTGAATGTGAGAATGTTAATCAAAAACAGGTTTTTAACTCATTGCATAAAATCAGAAACTTGATTCAACAACATTCTGCCAGTCATACATTAATTGATTCGTTAGATACTGCCGCATGAGTTTTGCTACACAAGAACGACTGTTACTTGAATTATTATTTGATAATGAGGTTCGTCATCGCTTTATTAATAATATGGAAGCAATGCTGGCAGATTATGATCTAGAACAACATGAAATAAATGATTTTAAAACTATCAGAATTGAGGCATTGGAAGTCGATGCAGGAATGCGCAGACATCTATTTTTATCTCATATTTGTCTATCACTACCCGTCACGTTTAGCTTATTTTCCTCTTTTGAAAATGGAATATCATTATTGAAAGAAAATGTGAATGCTGAATTGATGTTGTCACCTCCTATAGAAAGAGCAACGCTTTTTGGCAACAAGTTACGCGAACAATTACCCACATTACCTAATGCAAATGCTAAGGAACATTCCTTTATTACAGCCATTGTCGAAGCAGAGCTAGGCATGATATGGACAGCAACTACATTAAAGCAAGTTATGCTTGAAAAATCCTTCGTTGAAGAAGAGACACAAAATCAAATTACAGACTGGAGTAGCAGACCGGTTAAATTAGCATCCTATGTCAGTGCAGCTATGCTGCCTCAACCTTATAGTCAATTAAAACAGAAACTCTGTCCTGGTGATCACAGTAATATGTGGACTGAGCTGACACAAAAACCACTAAAAATGATAAGACGCAATAAGGTATTGGCAAATGAAGATCCGCGCTTACTTGTTGCGCGTGCAATGGTGAGTTATCAATCAGTGTGTGAGCCAGCGATCGATCACCAAACAATCGAATTATCAGAGGGATTTGCCCATCTTTTTCAGCATATCAATGGCACATCAAGCATTGATCAATTATTAGCCGCATTTAAGCAAGCCGGTGCACCAGCATCATTACTCAACAGTGTGAAAACCGGATTTAAAAATTTAGTTGATAAAAATATGCTGATTGTAGGCTAAATTGTTTTTCTACCGTCCAGTGCATGCGCGATCGTCATGCTGTTCACGTATTCCAATTCACCACCCATTGGGATGCCATGTGCTATTCGTGATACCGCTTTACCCTTTGCCTTTACCATCTCACTAATAAAATGAGCTGTAGCCTCGCCCTCTACTGTTGTATTTGTTGCCAGTATCACTTCTTTTAACTCATCGTTATTGAGGAGTAATTTAAAATCATTCAAGCCAATGTCATCTGGACCGATACCGTCCAAAGGTGAGAGATGCCCCAATAATACAAAGTATCGACCTCGATAATTCGCATCTTCTATTGCATCAACATCGGAAGGATTTTCAACAACACAGATCATACTGTCATCACGCTTACTGCTTGCACAGAGATGACATAATTTGTTTTCAGTGTAGGTGCGACAACGTTCGCAATGGCCAATTCTCTCCATTGCTTCTTGCATAATGCTGGCAAGATGTTTTGCACCATCTCGATTGCGTTGTAATAAATTATGTGCAATGCGTTGCGCTGACTTGCGGCCAATGCCCGGCATCACTCGCAAGGCTTCTACGAGTTGCTCAAGTAATGAGTCTTGTGACATTAATGCGTAAGACTATCAAAAAGGTAACTTCATACCTGGCGGTAACCCCATCCCCGATGTCATTTCCGACATTCTTTCCTGAGATAATTTCTCTACGCGGCGGTTTGCATCATTGACGGCGGCAGCAACCAAATCCTCTACCATTTCCTTATCATCTTTCATTAATTCGGCATCGATATCGACACGTTTCACATCGTGCCTGCCATTCATTATGACTTTCACCATGCCAGCGCCCGCTTCGCCAGTCACTTCAGCATCGGCCAGTTCCTTCTGTGCCTTTTCGAGATTGGCCTGCATCTGCTGAGCCTGTTTCATAATATTTCCCAAACCTTTCATGGTAAAACCTCAATAAATAATAATGTATGTTTAACTTGGTCTGATTGAATCTTTATCAACCGTTGCATTAAAAGTATCAATCAATGATTGTACATTTGGATCATTTTGTACTGCTTGCTCTGCTGCTTTTTGTCGTTCTCTTTCTTCTCTTGCTTTTGCTTCTGCAGGTGTTTCGTTTTCAGGATCTTCTATTTCTATTGTTAATTTAACAGATTCACCAAAACGGGTTTTAATTGCATTTTCCAGTCGCGCTTTTTGATTTGGATTTAACAAGTGTTCCTGATTTGGTGATAAGGAAAGTTCGACTTTTTTATCGCTATGCGATTTAAGCGCACAATGGCCGGCTAATTCCTTCACCAAACCAACTAACGCCATTTCATCAATAATATTCTTCCAGCCCTGATCAATAGATAATTTAGTTGTTTTGGCATCGACAACAGCTTCCGGTTCAACTGTATTCACCGCCGTTTTTTCCTGACGGACAACTTTTGTGATATCCGCTTGATTGACATCTTCCTCACCCGAAGCGGGAGGCATCGTTATATTCGGAATTTCGTCCGACTGTACTGGTCTGAATGCCAACATACGAATCATGATCATTTCAAACCCGGACTTGGCATCGGGTGCCAGATACAAGTCTTTCTTCCCCATCATCGTGATTTGATAAAATAACTGAATATCTTCTTTGCTGATTTTTTCAGCCAGGTCTAATAATGGTTGATCATCAGAATCGTTATCTGGCAGGAGTTGTAAAACAGCAATCTTTTGCAACAAACTCATCATTTCATTTAACAATGCGTCATAGTCCGGGTTCTGTTTCGCAATTGTTTCTAATTGGCTCATTAAACTTGTTGCATCATGCTGATGTAATGTATCCAACAACCCAACAATATCAGCATTATCAATCGTGCCCAGCATATCCCTGACTTGTTTTTCTTCCAGTGCGCCACCGCCATAGGCAATCGCCTGATCGAGTAAACTTAATGCATCACGCATACTACCAGCCGCACCTCTGGCAATCAGTTCTGTGGCCGGTTGATCAAACTCAATGGCCTCCTGCTTTAAAATGGTTTGTATTTGTTCGGCAATCTGATCATTGGTTAGATGACTCAGGTTAAATTGCAAACAACGTGACAGGATGGTTACTGGTAGTTTTTTTGGTTCGGTAGTTGCCAATAAAAATTTTACATGTGGAGGTGGTTCTTCCAGCGTTTTTAGTAATGCATTAAAACTATGATTGGAAAACATGTGTATCTCATCGATGAGATAGACTTTGAAACGGCCTGCCGTCGGCGAATATTGCACGTTTTCCATTAAATCACGGGTTTCTTCAACCTTGGCACGAGAGGCCGCATCAACTTCAATCAAATCAACAAAACGACCCTCATCAATTGCTACACATGCACCACATACTCCGCAGGGTTTTGAGGTCACACCTGACTCACAATTCAGGCATTTTGCCAGTATTCGAGCCAAGGTAGTTTTGCCCACGCCACGCGTGCCGGTGAATAAATACGCATGGTGTAATCGATCCTGATCAAGGGCATTACTTAATGCCTTCAGGACATGTGACTGGCCAACCATATCCGCGAAATTTCGGGGTCGCCATTTACGTGCTAAAACCTGGTAAGTCATTGTATATATTAATTATTTATTAATGCTTTTTTTGGGAAAATGTCTTCCTGATAATTCCATCATACATCAGGTAATAATCTCGGCAAGTGTCGGATTCAGGCACTATTTTTAAGTGGAGGCAACCCGCACCGTCCCGACCCCGGCACACACATCCACTGCTGCCGCTGCTTCCTTCCGGACCTGACGGGATTCACAATTTCGTATTGCGGGGAGACCGGCACGGGCCACCATTGAGAACGGCGATAGTATCAATTCGTGATGCGATTGCACATAGTGAACACTAGTTAATGGCTCAAGCTAAAGTGCGTAAAGTCGCTAACCAATCTACACTATGTATATATAAGAAAGGGAGTTAACGATGGCCAAGAAAAAAACCACGGTAAGAAATAAAGCATCTGTCAGAAAGAAGACAGTCGTACCTGTCGATGCTTACCATGAAAGTGACCCGAGATTAAGGGGCGAGCCTGAAGAAAAACTACCTAAAAAATACTACGAAGAAGAATTATTTCGTCTGCAAGTTGAACTGGTCAAATTACAGGAATGGGTTAAAGAAAAAGGACTAAAAATTGTCATTGTCTTCGAAGGACGTGATGCGGCAGGCAAAGGCGGTGTAATTAAGCGAATTGTCGAACACATGAGTCCCAGGGTATGTCAGATTGTGGCATTGCCCGCACCAACCGAACGAGAAAAATCGCAATGGTATTTTCAACGCTACATACAACATTTGCCTGCTGCAGGTGAAATAAAATTATTTGATCGAAGTTGGTATAACCGTGCAGGTGTTGAACGTGTCATGGGGTTTTGTACCGATGATGAATATGAAGAGTTCTTGCGCTTTTGTCCTGAATACGAATGTGCATTAGTGCGGTCTGGGATTATTCTGATTAAATACTGGTTCTCTGTCAGTAATGTTGAACAGGAACGGCGCTTTCAAGCGCGCGCGCAAGAACGACATAAGTTTTGGAAGTTAAGTCCAATGGATATGGAATCGCGATCACGCTGGATGGATTATTCAAAATGTAAAGACGATATGTTCTTTCATACCGATATTCCTCAAGCGCCCTGGTTTGTTGTGCCGTCCGATGATAAAAAGCGTGCTCGGTTAAACTGTATATCACATATTCTTGATTCGATTCCCTATAAGGATTTAAAACCTAAGGTCCCCAAGATTCCACCGTTGAAGCAAAGTAAGTCATACAAGCGACGACCCATGAATCAACAAACATTCGTGCCGA
>JBCCHP010000080.1:0-6378 GCA_039028675.1 Pseudomonadota bacterium
CATTATCAAAGGTGATTGCTACCGATGTCTCCGACTACATTGCAGGTCGAGAAAATGTATTAGCTCGAATAGCTGAAAGACAAAAAATTAAAAGCATGGATCCAGACAACTGTGATCCAATAATCTATGATTTTCGTAATTTTGATCCGAATTTTAGTAATGTAGTGATAGTGGATAAAAATGGTGATGTTATATGTTCAGCACTACCGCTAAAGAGAAAAATCAATTATGAAAAATCAAAAAATTTTCAACTTGTAAAAAACGCTCAGGATCTGGTAATCGGTTCCCCCGGCTTTGGTAAAATAAGCGAGCGTTGGATACTCGCATTAAATTATCCAATATTGGACGCAACAGGCTCATTTGCCGGGTCGATTGGGGCACCGATCGACCTGTTTCGTTATTCTCCAATCAGCCGTGAAACGGCGCTTCCATTTGATTCATATGTCTTAATTATTGAAGAAAGTGGACAAGTCGTTGCTTCTTCAAAAACACCCAGAAGCTGGGTTGGAAAATCTATTTATGACCAGTTTGATATTGATAACCTGTCTCACTATAAAGATCAGACAAAAACTGTCACGGATATAAATGGAAAACAATATTTAGCATCAGTCCATGTAGTGGGTAATACGGAATGGTGCACTTTGTTTCTTATGCCCAAGGCTAACATACTTGCAGAGGCCAAATACAGTGTACAACAACAAGCAGTGATAACTATTGTTGTTGTTATATTTGTATTAATTATTGGTTTTATTGTTGCAAGTAAAATAGAAAAACCAATCAGGCAGATAACAACAACAGCTCAATTAGTTGCAAATGGCCTACTCGATCAACGTCTAAAGACTGGCCGTGTTAAAGAGATCAATAACCTTGCTCATCAATTGAATCGTATGTTGGAGATTCGCCTGGCAGCTGAAAATGATATCAAGAAGTATTCTGAACATATGAGAATGGCAATGCATTCAGCCAATATCGCTACCTGGAATTTACAGTTAGATGATCAGAAACTCCGATTTTCAGCCAACATAAATACCTTATTGGGTTTATCAAAAGATTATAAAATCACATCACTCATAGATTTTGAAAAGCTGATTTTAGAGGATGATCTCGATTCATTTCGACAATCGCTTAATAACGCAATTAATCTTGAAACAGCATTTAGTATGTTAGAAGTCAGAGTTGTTGATGAGGAAGGGTCTATCAGATGGTTATCGATTAAAGGAAATATGTTTTCTGATTCAAATGGTAACCCTGAATTTCTAGCAGGTATCTTAATGGACATCACCGATCGTGTTCGTGCAGATGAAAAATTACGCTTTCTTGCAACACATGATCCAATGACAAATCTGGTTAATCGTTTTGAGTTCGAAACCAGGCTGGATCAGTCCATTAAATCTGCACGTTATAAGAATAATCAGCACGCATTCCTCTATCTGGATTTGGATCAATTTAAAATCGTCAATGATACTTGTGGTCATCATGCTGGTGACATGTTGCTTAATCAGCTGACCGGTATTTTAAAAAGTCAAATCAGGGAGACTGATACGATCGGAAGATTAGGCGGTGATGAGTTTGGTATTTTGCTGGACAGTTGTCCAATAGATGATGCGTTAAATATGGCGGAATCACTCCGAACTTGTGTGCAGGATTTTCGTTTCGTATGGGACGACAAGAGTTTCAAGATTGGCGTTAGTATCGGATTAGTTATGATCAGCGATAATAATCTCTCTCAACAACAAATTATGAGTGCAGCGGATTCTGCTTGTTTTATTGCTAAAGATAAGGGACGTAATCGCATACATATTCACCAACCAGAAGATCAAATAGACGCCAAACACATGGGAGAAATGGAATGGGTGTCAAAAATCAATCAGGCTTTTGAAGAGAATCGATTTTGTTTGTTCTATCAGAAGATTCAACATTTAGCCGAGGAAAGTGAAGGTTTATTTTGCGAAATTCTTCTTCGCATGTACGGCTCGAATGGAGAAATCATTCCTCCAATGGCCTTTATTCCAGCAGCCGAGAGATATGGATTAATGCTGGAAATTGATAAGTGGGTAATAAAACAAACATTTCAATACCTCGGTAAAGATAACAATGCCTTTCCTCAAAATAAGTTAGCTAAAATCAGTATTAATATATCGGCTATGTCGATTAATGAAGTGGAATTTCAGGAATTTGTTCGAGAACAATTCGTAATGAATGAAATCGCTGCCGATATTGTATGCTTTGAGATAACAGAAACAGCCGCGATATCAAACCTCACTCAAGCGCGTGAATTGATCAAGGAATTACGTAAATTAGGAATTTCGTTTGCGCTAGATGATTTTGGTAGTGGCATGAGTTCATTCACTTACCTTAAAAATTTGCATATTGATTATCTTAAAATCGATGGCAGCTTTGTAACTGATATACTCATCGACCCGATTAATCTGGCCATGCTCGAGTCAATTAATAAAATTGGACATGAAATGGGAATTCAAACTATTGCAGAATATGCCGAGAGTCAGGATATATTAGAAAAAATTAAGAGTTTAGGAGTCGACTATGCACAAGGTTCGGCTATCGATAAACCAAAACCGATATCATATTTTGAACAGGACTCAAATAAAGTTATTAGTTTGGAAAAGTTTCAAGCCTAGCTTTATGATATTGCTTAAGCAGTTTCTTCAACCGTTTCTTCTGTCTCAAGACGAATGATAATTTTGCTATTTTCGAGATCAACAATAACATGACCACCGTTTTCCAGTTTCCCGAATAGCAACTCTTCAGCGAGTGGCCGTTTGACATTATCCTGAATCAATCTTGCCATGGGTCTGGCGCCCATAATCTTGTCGTAGCCATTTATTGCCAGCCATTCTCTCGCATCATTTGTTACTTCAACAGTGACTTTCTTTGCTTCAAGCTGTGCTTCAAGTTCGATCAGGAATTTATCAACCACATTAGTAATAGTGCGCTGTTCAAGCGCATTAAACTGAATAATCGCATCAAGTCTATTTCTAAACTCAGGACTAAAAGTCTGCTTGATGGTTTCCATTGAATCGCCACTATGATCTTGCGTCGTAAAACCCATTGAGGCGCGACTCATACGCTCAGCGCCAGCATTAGTTGTCATTACAATGATCACATTACGAAAATCTGTTTTGCGACCATTAGTATCAGTTAATGTGCCATGATCAAAAATTTGTAGCATTAAATTAAAGACATCCGGATGTGCTTTTTCCATTTCATCCAGCAATAACACACAATGTGGTTGTTTATTGATGGAATCTGTTAACAACCCTCCCTGATCAAAGCCAACATAGCCGGGAGGCGCACCGATCAAGCGTGATACGGTATGACGTTCCATATATTCAGACATATCAAAGCGGACAAGCTCTACGCCCATTTGTATGGCTAACTGTTTTGTGACTTCCGTTTTACCTACACCGGTCGGGCCAGCGAATAAAAAATTACCAATCGGCTTGTTTGGATTGCCAAGGCCAGAACGCGACATCTTGATTGCATTAGCCAGTGTTGAGATAGCTTCATCCTGTCCAAACACAACCATTTTTAAATTACGTTCAAGATTTTTGATCACATCCTTGTCTGATGTGGTCACTGTTTTTGCTGGTATACGAGCAATCTTGGCCACGATGTTTTCAATATCATGAACACCAACAGTTTTTTTCCTTTTCGATGGAGCAAGTAATTGTTGCGCGGCGCCTGCTTCATCAATGACATCAATCGCTTTGTCAGGCAATTGTCGATCGTTAATATATCGATCGGTTAATTCTGCAGCGGTGCGTAATGCTTGATTGGTATAGCGAATATGATGGTATTCTTCAAAACGAGATTTTAATCCTTGTAAAATTTTTACAGTTTCATCAATGCTCGGTTCATTCACATCTATTTTTTGAAAGCGTCTCGCTAATGCCCGATCTTTTTCAAAGATACCGCGATATTCCTGATAGGTTGTTGAGCCGATGCACTTTAATTCACCTGACGCCAATACAGGTTTAATTATATTAGATGCATCCATGACTCCTCCGGACGCTGCTCCGGCACCAATGATGGTATGTATTTCATCGATAAATAAGACAGAGCCTTCCTGTTTCTTGAGTTGATTTACAACGCCTTTCAAGCGTTTTTCAAAATCACCACGATATTTTGTCCCGGCAAGTAATGCGCCAAGATCCAGTGAATAAATAACACAGTCCATTAGTACATCTGGTACATCACCATCAACAATGAGTTTAGCCAGTCCTTCAGCAATTGCAGTTTTACCCACGCCGGCTTCACCAACATAAAGTGGATTGTTTTTACGTCTGCGACACAGGATTTGTACTGTGCGTTGTACTTCGGTTTGGCGCCCAATCAATGGATCTATCTTACCTTGCATGGCCTGCTCATTAAGATTGACAGCAAACGCATCAAGTGGATTTGAACTTGTTTCCTCTGCGGCGACATCTTCTTCGTTTTCGTTAAGCGTCTCTTCATTATCTTCAATCTTGGCAATGCCATGAGATATGTAGTTCACAACGTCCAATCTCGATACGTTTTGCTGACTGAGGAAAAAGGCCGCATGTGATTCTCGTTCGCCGAATATTGCGACCAACACATTTGCACCTGTCACTTCTTTTTTTCCAGAGGATTGTACATGAAATACCGCTCTTTGAAGTACGCGTTGGAATCCCATTGTTGGTTGAGTTTCACGGTCTTCATTTTCTTCCATAATGGGTGAATTCTCGATCAGGAATTTGATAAGTTCACTATGTAAACTATTTAAATTGGCCCCGCATGCCTTAAGCACTTGTGATGCCGAAGGGTTGTCGAGTAGCGCAAGTAGTAGATGTTCAACTGTCATATATTCATGACGTTGTTCTCTTGCCTCCCTGAAGGCATCGTTTAACGTTTGTTCAAGTTCTTTATCCAGCATGATGATTTACCTTTAGTCTTTTTCCATCGTACAAAGAAGAGGATGATTGTTTTCACGAGAATAGTTATTTACTTGTGCGACTTTTGTTTCAGCTATTTCATGGGTAAAGATGCCACATATACCTTTACCTTTTGTGTGTACTTCTAGCATGATACGTGTTGCATTTTCCCGATCGATCAAAAAGAAAGATTCCAGAATATGCACGACAAATTCCATTGGTGTGTAATCATCATTAATAAGTATGACTCTATAAAGCGGAGGGCGCTTTAGCTTGGGTTCAGCCTCCTGGACTGCCAAGTCAGTATCATAATCTTTGTCAGTTTTGTCTGACATACCTAAATCCAATCAATACGAATACGTTAACCAAGAATTTCAATTTATCTTTATCTAATAATGATACGTTGCGCCTCTTCATTTCAAGTGCTTTTTACAATTATTTTAAGAGGCATGTTTTATGCCATTTTCAGTTTTGGCAGATGACAATTTACTCAAAGCGACATCATTTATTTTGTCCTGTTTTGCATTAAATTGGTTCATCGCATCCGGGTGCATACAATCAATAAATTTACGAGCTGCTGGAGACAACACCTTACCGCTGCGCAGAAATAAACCATAATTACGTTTTGGAAAGTAACTACCTAGCGGTACACGTTCCAGTTTTTCATCTCCGGACAAACAGATATCAGTTAATATGGAGATACCGAGTCCGTTTTCAACATATTTTTTTAATACTTCCCAGCCACCCGCTTCGAGTTTGACCTTATAATCCACGTTATATTGTTTAAAGATCAAATCGACCATTTGCCAGGTAGACATGTGTTGTGGAGACAGGATCAGGCCATAACGGCTGATATCATCGATTCTTACTTTTTGCATCTTTGAAAGCGGATGTCCGAGTGGTGTAATTAGCACCGGTTCAAAGGTGTAGAGTGGTAAAAATATTACGTCATCGGGCACGTTTAATGTGGATCCAATGGCAAAATCAACTTCGCCATTGCGTACTTTTTCTACCCCGATTGCCGCGGCACAATTGTCCAGTTTAATCTGAATTTCCGGGAAATCATCAGTGTAACGCCTGATAATATTTGGCAGCGTATACAGAATAATCGCTTCAACAGCAGCAATTTTTAAACTACCTGTAATCGATTGCTTACATTTCTCCAGAAAACTTTCAGGCAATGTCTCCAGGCCCTCAACCAAGGGTAAAGACAATTCAAACAGGGCTTCGCCTTCTTGTGTCAGCGTGATAATGGGGCCTTTACGAGTAAATAATTGCTGCTCTAAATCTTTCTCAAGTGATTGAATTAAAAGAGAAATAGATGGTTGGCTTAGGAACATCAGATCAGCAGCACGTGACATACTGCCGAATTGAGCAGCGTAGCAAAAAGCACGTAACTGTTTCAGGCGATTTTGTTTGTAATAGAAGCGTTCCATAGAAACAATAGCATAGCTAAGTATTAATA
>JBCCHP010000081.1:0-6343 GCA_039028675.1 Pseudomonadota bacterium
TTATCGGCGGGATTTATTTTTTGTGGGGAAAAGTTATTTTTGCCAGAGGGAATCGCAAAAGCGATGCTGACTATCTTGATAGTTTTGAATCACTGAAAATTTGGCATCGCTCGCCATTTGCGCGATCTCTGCAACGGTATATTTAAATGAGTATTCCAGGTGTATAGGTTCGAATGCCTGAAATGCAAAATCCCGATTTAATGCACTGATTAATACCGATTGTTCCTTACGAGAAATTAAAAAACTTTCCATCGCGCCAATGACGGGGTTATAGGTACCATAATGTGAAAAGTCTTCAATGTTAAAATTTCCACCAAGCTCACGATTGATTCGCGATAAGACATTCAGATTAAATTCTTTTGTATAGCCGGAAGCATCATTGTATGCGGCATTAAGCACATTAATCTCTTTCTTTAAATCAAAACCGATCATTGCATAATCGCCGGGCTTCATTACCTGCTGTAATTGATGTAAAAAGCGCTGACTTTGCAGGCGGTTTAAATTACCAATATTGGAGCCAAGAAACAGTATCAGTTGCGGATTCTGCGAGATGTGCCGAACATGTTTGAGTCCGGATAAATATTCAGCAACGATGCCATGAATACGTAAAGTTTCATTGGTATCAAACAAGCCTTCAATTTGTTGCATGGCTTTTTCGGATATATCTATTGGATACCAGTTAACACGTAATCCGGCATTGATTAATCCATCGATCAATAAACGCGTCTTATGTCCATCTCCTGCGCCCAGTTCAATGATATCAATTTCATCGACAGCTAATGTGTTGGCGATTTCATCTTTAATGTTGGTGAGAATTTCAAATTCTGCACGTGTTAAATAATAATCTTCATGCGTTGTGATTTTTTGAAATAGCACACTGCCAATTTCATCATAAAAATATTTTGCCGGAATTTGTTTTGGTTTTGATTGCAGACCAATCAGTACATCATTGGCAAACTGTTGCTGAAACTGAGAAAGTTGATCGTCATCCTCGGTTAGCAAGTTATGGATTTTCATGATTCATCTCTGGCAAGACGAACGCCGGAAAACATCCAGCGCTGATGTGGTTCATAAAAATTGCGATAAGTCGGTCTGGTGTGACCCGCGGGCGACACGACACAACCGCCACGCAAGACAAATTGATTACACATAAACTTACTGTTGTATTCCTGTAATGCACCATCAAATGACTGATAACCCGGATAAGCCGAGTAATGACTTGATGTCCAGCCCCAAAGAGCGGCGACACTGTTTGCATCAACCGGGTGAAAAATATGCTGCTCATTAAAGGGCTTCTGTTTAATACTGGTTTGAAAACATTCGTACTCTTGTTCAGTGGGTAATCGACAATCTTGCCAATTTGCAAATGCATGCGCTTCAAAATAACTGATATGGCAAACAGGCATATCCAGGTTGAGTGGCATTAATCCATGTAATGTATATTCAAACCACTGATTATCTTCTTTCAACCAATACAGTGGCGCATTGATTTTGTTTTCTCTTATGAAATCGTAACCCTTGCTTAACCAATACTGTGCTTTTTCGTAACCACCCGCCTCGATAAAATCCAGATATTCTGCATTGGTGATTAAACTTTCACGAATGCTACATGGATAAAGATAACTCTTGTGTCTTGGTCGTTCATTATCATATGAAAACCCATTGCCATCGTTACCGATCTCAATCAAACCTTCTTTTAGTTCATGCCAATCTGTAGAGGGCTTCGAGACGACAGTCAATTCTTGTTTCGAAAGCGTCGGGCAGGTGGGGTTAATACCAAGAATATATTTAATATCCATATACAGTAATTCCTGATGTTGTTGCTCATGATGCAAGCCCAATTCAATAATTCGCTGAATCTCGGCTAAATCAGGATGGTCACTCGAGATTAACTTGATCACGTGTTCATCAATACTGTGTCGGTAATGCAATAGTTCGTCGACTGTCGGTCTGGATAATTGACCGCGCTCAGCTTGAATCCAGTGATTGCCAGCGGCTTTGTAATAGGAATTAAAGATAAGTGCGAAATTTTGATGATAGCGTTCGTAACCCGTGACGAATCGGGCAAGTAACATTTCTTCAAAGAACCAGGTGGAATGTCCGAGGTGCCATTTTGGTGGGCTCACCTCAGGCGTGGGTTGCACCACATAGTCTTCAATCGCTAGTGCTTCGCAAATCAATTCCGTCTGGTTGCGAACAGTCGAATAAGCCTGGAGAAGATTCTCCTGTGTGCCATCAGTTAGCGCTGTGATCTCAAATTGAGACATAGTGATAAAGATTATATTGTATTAATTCAATGTTAAAATTAAATCAGTCTAAAATTGAAAAATACCTGATTCTGTTATTTTTTTAATGATAATGTATTGAGAGTGAACAAATGTCTAACATTTAGTCTAATTTGTATGCGAAAAATTTTCATAAAATTTGCATTATTAATGACATTAATAGGCGCTATGTCATTTACAAATGCTGCTGAAGAAGCCAATTCGGAACAGCAGCAGTCTCAAGTCCAGCCGGTTGATGGTCAATTACTCTTGCCAAATGACTATGATCGGGGTAGTCAGAAAAAATGTGTAACTGTATGTAAACAATGGGGTGAAAACTGTATAATCAATCCTGCAACTGGTAGTCGTAAATGCCGAAGGGTATGCCAGTCGTTTACGGAAGAATGTTATTGATTTATTAGTTTTATTTAGTCAGCACTCTCCTTCCCAGCATTAAAATAGTGAATTCAAAAGTATCCCTGATATCAGGTATATTTCATGCATTATTATTTGACGATATCAGGGCAAACATAATTTATCTAAAGCGAAAGTGGCGGAATTGGTAGACGCGCTGGATTTAGGTTCCAGTGGGGTATCCCGTGAGAGTTCGAGTCTCTCCTTTCGCACCAATGATAAAAATCAATAAGTTATTGTTTTTAAATATATTTATAGAGGAACACGAAGGGAATGCAAGTATCAGTTGAAAATACGGGTTCACTGGAAAGAAAAGTACATGTGGAGATTCCCGGAGATAAAATCACGAGTGAAATCAGCAGTCGTCTGCAACGTTTAACCAAGACCACCAAGATTCAGGGCTTCAGGCCCGGAAAGGCGCCATTGAAAGTGGTGCAGAGTCGATACGGCACCCAGGTGCGGCAGGAAGTCCTGGGGGAAATGTTGCAATCCGGTTTGCAAGATGCCTTAACACAGGAAAACCTCAAGCCAGCTGGCACGCCCAGAATTGAAGCGATAAACGATGAAGACGGCAAGGACTTCGCCTTTACCGCGGTCATAGAAATTTATCCTGAAGTGGTATTAAAACCGGTTGAACAATTAGCCATCGAGCGACCAGTTTGCAATATTTCTGAAAAGGATGTTGCTGATATGATTGAAGTTTTACGGAAACAGCAGCGCCGTCAGGAAGTGGTTGAGCGAGCGGCAAAAGACGGCGATATCATCAATATTAATTTTGAAGGTTTCCTCGATGGAGAAGCTTTTGAGGGCGGGAAAGCTGAAAATTACAATCTAGAAATTGGATCGAATAGCTTTATTGAGGGTTTTGAATCCGGACTGATTGGACAATCAGCAGAAGATGAAACCACCCTAAATCTGACTTTTCCTGAGGATTACAATAAGGAAGAGTTTCAGGGCAAGGCGGTCGAATTTAAGGTCAAGGTAAACAGCGTGAACGAGCCTGTTTTGCCACCGATTGATGCTGAGTTCATGAAGGCGTTTGGGGTTCAAGACGGAAATGAGGACACATTCAAAGCGGAAATTCAGAAAAATATGGAGCGGGAAGTGGATTTAACGCTACGCCAACAAGTAAAAAATACCGTGCTCGATGCGCTGCATGCAGATAATGAGGTCGATTTACCGCAATCGATGGTGATGCAGGAAAGTCAGCGTATTAAAGAAGAGCTGGAGCAGAATATGAAGCGTCAAGGCATCGATTCCAGCCCGATAAAGGGCGCTGATGACAAGTTATTTACAGAACAAGCTGAAAAACGCGTCTCATTGCAGCTATTGGTCGCTGAAATCATCAAGAAAAATGACATCAAGCCTGAACAATCACGCGTCAGAAGCATGATCGAAGAAATGGCAACGGGTTATGAGGATCCGAATACGGTTATCAATTGGTATTATTCTGATAAAAATAACCTGGCTCAGGTTGAAGCACTGGTATTAGAGGAAGAAGTGATCAATTGGGTACTAATGAATGCGAAAGTGACTGAAAAAGCACGTTCGTTTGACGAAATTATGAATAAAAGGCAGACTGACAACTAAAGAATTAATGTATGAGTCCGTTACAGGTGAGTATGAACAATAACAACGAAATCAAGGCATTAAACCTTGTGCCAATGGTCGTTGAGCAAACGTCTCGAGGCGAGCGTTCCTATGATATTTATTCCCGACTGCTGAAAGAGCGTGTCGTTTTTCTAGTCGGGCCCGTTGAAGATCAAGTTGCAAATTTAATTGTTGCACAACTCCTTTTCCTAGAATCAGAAAACCCGGATAAAGATATACATTTTTATATCAATTCTCCGGGAGGCTCGGTCACTGCCGGCTTGGGTATCTATGACACGATGCAATTTATCAAGCCTAATGTCAGCACGATGTGCGTGGGACAGGCGGCGAGCATGGGGGCGTTGTTACTGGCAGGTGGTGAAGCTGGCAAGCGTTATTGTTTGCCTCATTCCCGCGTCATGATTCATCAGCCTCTGGGTGGTTTTCAGGGGCAGGCAACCGATATTGATATCCATGCAAAAGAGATTTTGTATGCGCGTGAACGGTTAAACAATATTTTGGCTAATCATACGGGTCAGCCGTTGGATAAGATTCAAACTGATACAGAGCGCGATAATTTTATGAGTGCTGAAAAGGCGAAAGATTATGGCATTATTGATAATGTATTGGCTGCCAGACCTCACTTGAATGATGAACAACCTTCTTCTGTTACTGAAGGTGAAGAGTAGCGATTAGAATTTGTTAGATACGCGGAGTAATATTGTATGACCGATCGAAAGAACGGTAAAAATGATGGCGATAGACTTTTATACTGCTCTTTTTGCGGTAAAAGCCAACATGAAGTCAGAAAACTTATCGCCGGTCCTTCAGTTTTCATCTGTGACGAATGTGTTGAATTATGTAATGACATCATTCGTGAAGAGATTCAGGAAAAATCAGTTTCCGGTGTCGGCACGACACTACCTACTCCCCATGAAATTAATAGTATTCTGGATGAATATGTCATCGGTCAGACCAGAGCAAAGAAAATACTGTCGGTAGCAGTTTACAATCACTACAAACGCCTTGAACAAGGCATGAAAAAATCAGAAGTCGAGTTGGCCAAGAGTAACGTGTTATTAATTGGCCCAACGGGTAGTGGTAAAACCTTACTCGCTGAAACACTGGCACGTTTATTAAATGTACCGTTTACGATTGCCGATGCGACAACGTTAACCGAAGCCGGTTATGTTGGTGAAGACGTTGAAAACATTATTCAGAAGCTATTGCAAAAATGTGATTACGACGTTGATAAAGCACAAACTGGCATCGTCTATATCGATGAAATCGATAAAATATCACGGAAGTCTGACAATCCATCTATCACCCGGGATGTCTCCGGTGAAGGTGTGCAACAGGCATTACTTAAACTGATTGAAGGCACGGTTGCATCTGTTCCACCTCAAGGTGGTCGCAAGCATCCGCAGCAGGAATTTCTGCAGGTAAATACAGCGAACATTCTGTTTATCTGTGGCGGCGCCTTTGCCGGTCTGGATAATATTATTCGTGACCGTTCGGAAAAAGGCGGCATTGGTTTCTCTGCCGAAGTGAAAAGTAAAGATGATCGCAAGAGTATCAGTGAAGTTATCCATTCCGTTGAACCGGAAGATTTAATTAAATACGGTTTGATTCCGGAGTTTGTTGGTCGCTTACCTGTAGCCGCTACGTTGGATGAATTGGATGAGGATCAACTCATACAAATTCTGGTTGAACCAAAGAATGCGATTACCAAGCAATACATGCGCTTGTTTGATATGGAAGGCTGCGAAATTGAATTCAGGGAAGATGCATTACGTGCAGTTGCGAGAAAGTCGATGGAACGCAAAACTGGCGCGCGTGGCTTACGCTCGATAATGGAAAATGTCTTGCTGGATACGATGTATGATTTACCGTCCATGGACAATGTCACCAAGATTGTCATTGACGAAGGTGTGATTAACGACGAGTCAGAGCCATTGATGATATATGATGGCGCAGATATGCCAAAAGCTGCACCTGACTAATTAATCAGTCATTTCGGCGCATTAAATTTTCCATTATTTATTTATTTCTGCCCTATTTCAAGCAGAAAAAAA
>JBCCHP010000082.1:0-6181 GCA_039028675.1 Pseudomonadota bacterium
GTTGCTTATGAAAAAATTAATGCCTTAAGAGAAGAAGTGTTAGCGCGATGGCATTATCAAGATATTTCAATCAATAAGGCCGATATTCCTGCATCATTAATTCAATTGAATCAGAAGCAAGACCATATTGTCGTTGTCGATACATCAGTCTCCAGATTGTATTTATTTAGTAATCAAGAGGGTATTCCGCAACTGATCAGTGATCATTACGTCACGATTGGAAAAAAAGGCACGGGTAAATATGTTGAGGGTGATCAAAAAACGCCGGTTGGGGTATATTTTGTAACCGGTTTTATCGATCCTGAAGAATTACCTGATCTTTATGGTGATGGTGCTTTTCCAATTAATTACCCAAATGTATGGGACAGACGACATGGTAGAACAGGTTATGGTATCTGGTTACACGGGACGCCAAGCAGAACATTTAGCCGTCCACCATTGGACAGTAATGGCTGTGTCATCGTCAGCAATGAGGATTTGAATATTTTAGCCCCTTATATGCATCATGGTGAAACGCCGGTGATTATAACTGAGAAAATAGACTGGATATCACGCCAAGAATGGACTCAAAAGCAACAGGGGTATGCAAAATTTATTGAGCAATGGCGACAAGATTGGGAGAGCAAAAACGCGGATAAATACCTCAGTCACTATTCGAAAGACTATGCGGGTTTAGGCAAGGATTATCATTCTTGGGTAGCCTACAAAAAAAGAGTTAATCCCTCGAAGAAATTTATCAAGGTAGATATTTCTAATAAAAGTATGTTTATGTATCCAGGAGACGATTCATTATTAGTCGTCACGTTTGTTCAGGATTATAAAAGTGATAATTTTCAACGTCGCTTTACCAAACGACAGTATTGGCAAAAAGAAGCGGATGGTAAATGGCGAATTATTTATGAAGGAGCTGCATCCTGAAACTTAGTTTGCGGTTTAGATCCTTGATAAGCCTCTTCAGTAATATTCTCACGTAACCAACGCACCATATCTCGCCAAATACTGCTTATCTCGGCATTCGTCGGCATTATACCCGCATAAGGTAGTTCTATCGTGACGACAGGAATCTTTTGTTGTATGCCGGCATAGTTACCTAATGACCCTGGATAGGTGCCTAACAGGTTTAAATGCAGACGTCCAAGTTTATATGGACCATTTCTCGCGCCGGCATAATCATAATCGACGATACCATGTGGCGCATGTACGGCAACGATCACGTCTGGTTTATATTCATCAATATGCGAGGCCAGCCAACTTGATTCAGGTTCACTAAGCGGCGCATCACCCGGAAAATATCTGGGATTTTTCCCGCGAAATTCTCGCCAATGTTTCATTGCAGTATTTTGCCAATCATCCATTGGAAAATTCCGATTTAGATCTACTTTATTTGCATTAACACGTTGAGATTTTTTTTGTAGTAAACCATCAGGATTAAGTAGTGGCACAATATGCCAGTGGAATAAGCCTGAGTGATATTGATCAAGAGTTCGCATCCATTTAAATACAATACTGACAGAAGAATATTCATCGCCATGAATACCACCTATCAGTAATACTTTGCCAAGTGGTCTTCTCGAGGATAAGGGTGGATATTCTTTTAATAAGATGGGGGCATTTTTATGCGTTCGGGCAGTCGTCAATTGTAAATTAGCATTTAGACAATCATTGACACTGACACTCCCGAGTTTTCCACCAATACGTTGGCATTCAATCGTCACCAGATCTGTTTCATCTGTTTGACCAAATACTGGCAACAAGAGTAGCAGGAATAAAAGATAGCGTTGTGACATTAAGATATTTATTCTAATAAGTAATTTATCATTATCCCAAGAAATACCGTTAAACCAAAACAATTATTATTCAAAAAGGCATTAAAACATTTATTGGGTTGTCGTTGCCAGATCAGCGTTAATTGATAGATAAAAAATCCATATGCGATGATTAAAGCAATATAATATATCCAGTCCATACCAACATGCTGACCAGCAAGCACCAACGTCACCATGACCATGAGCTGAATGATTGCAATAATAATCCGATCAGCATCATCAAATAATATGGCTGTTGATTTTACCCCCGCTTTTAAATCATCTTCACGGTCGACCATTGCATACATCGTATCATAGGCAACAGACCATAAAACATTGGCTATGAGTAGTACCCAGGCAATATTAGGAATGCTGTTAGTCTGTGCTGCAAATGCCATCGGAATAGACCAACCAAATGCTAATCCAAGTACAAATTGGGGCATGTAAGTATAACGTTTCATAAATGGATAAACAGCGGCTAAAAATACAGCAACAAAGGCGAGTTTTATGGTGAGCAAGTTCATGGTTAAAACCAAAAGAAACGCAATCAGTATAATCAGAAATGCAACGATTAATGCTTCACTTGTCCTGACCTCACCTGTCGCTATGGGCCTGGTACGCGTGCGCTCGACTTGTTTATCTAATTTACTATCAGCGATATCATTTAATACGCAGCCTGCCGAGCGCATTAAGATGACGCCAAGCGTAAAAACTACGAGAATATGCATGTCTGGCAAGCCTTCCGCAGCAATCCATAATCCCCAGTATGTTGGCCATAATAATAAGAAACTACCTATCGGCTTATTTAATCTGGTTAGGCGTGCATAGCGTTCAGATTTAATGCGCCATGTAGGCCAGTTACCTTTGCAATAATCATAAATATTTTTCCACATTGCCAATACAGAAGTCTTAATCAGACAACCTATTCTGAACAAATGTTTTTTAATAATTTCTACTTGATGCATTGAGAAATTGCAGGCAGGAAAAGTTCAGTGATGAGTAATGGCATTTCATCAATCATGAATAATGATTGTCTAGCCCAGTGAAGACTATCTTCTGGTTCTTGATTTTTAACAGGTAGAAATAATTTGCTATCAACTCGAATTTTTGCGTATTTCATTTGGGAACGGTATGCAGACGGTTCAGAAAATAACAATTCTCCCAGCGGCCGCTCACCAAGTGCTTCAAGCTTATTTTTTATTAATTTGTATGTTTTTTCCGGGAAAACGGTGCGTGCATATACCATTGTCTTTGCACCGGAATTCAAATGCGACAAACGAATGAATGCTTTTTGATTATCTTCCAATTTGAGAGATAAGCATTCATCTTTAAATAGCAAGCCCCAGGATTCGGATTGTACTTTGATAGAAAAGTCTTCTGCGCATATTGATTGCAGATAACGAGTCAATGAACCATCATAAAATAGCAGTTTTCTTATGAGTTCTTGATCAATTTCTGCAGTGACGTTGCTCTTATCTTGCCAGTCGATTTGCAATTGTTATTCCTGCACGATTAAACATTACCATAGCGGACATTATTTCCAAGCCATCTACTGATAATGGGTTTGATATTTTCCGGATATTGATTTTCAAGTATTTTCGCACACTGTTGAACATTCGGTAACAGTTTCGCATCCCGCATCAGATCAGCAATCTTTAGTTCCGGTAGTCCTGCCTGTCTGGTGCCCAAAATTTCTCCTGGACCTCGAAGTTCGAGATCTTTTTCTGCAATGACAAATCCGTCGTTGCTATGACGCATGGTTTCCAGTCTTTGTTTTGCTAATTCACCAAGTGGTGCTTGATACATGAGTATACAATCACTTTTCTGGTCGCCGCGGCCAATCCTTCCTCGCAATTGATGTAATTGTGACAAACCCAGACGCTCAGCATTTTCGATAATCATCAGATTTGCATTGGGCACATCAACACCAACTTCAATGACAGTGGTAGCAACTAATAAATCAATCTCTCCAGCTTTAAACTGACGCATAATACTTTCCTTTTCATCATTCTTTAGTCGTCCATGGATAAGTCCAACATTGATCGACGCTAGCCGTGTGGAGAGTGTTTCGAAGGTCGCGATTGCAGTTTCGCATTGCAAATTTTCAGACTCTTCAATTAGCGTACATACCCAGTAAACCTGGCGTTTATCCTTAGATGCATTTTCTATGCGTTCGATAATTTCCTCTCTTCGCTGATTAGAGATGATATGTGTTGTGACTGGTTTTCGACTAGGCGGTAATTCATCAATAATTGTATGATCAAGGTCAGCATAAGCAGTCATTGTGAGTGTGCGAGGTATTGGAGTTGCAGTCATTATTAACTGATGTGGATAAAAACTGGAAGTGCGTCCTTTCTCCAACAACGCTCGTCGTTGATGAACACCAAAACGATGTTGTTCGTCAATAATAACCAATCCCAACTTACCAAATTGTACATCTTCCTGAAATAGCGCATGTGTTCCAATCACCAACACGGGTCGCTGACTCTTGATCGTCTTCAAGGT
Organism: Pseudomonadota bacterium; assembly: GCA_039028675.1. GTDB lineage: Bacteria > Pseudomonadota > Gammaproteobacteria > Eutrophobiales > Eutrophobiaceae > JANQNX01. The sequence goes on from JBCCHP010000082.1 coordinate 4,311, forward strand.
GTTTTCTTTTTCGGCTTTTTTCAGCTTACCTGTTAACAAACAGGTGTGAATATCAAATGCATCGAACCAATGCTTGAAGTTGATAAAGTGCTGTTCAGCCAATAATTCAGTGGGACTCATGATTGCAACTTGATAACCGGCTTCAATAGCTTGTAATGCAGACAATGCTGCAACAACTGTTTTCCCTGAACCAACATCGCCTTGCACAAGACGCAACATGGCAATTGACTGCTGCAGGTCATGCTCAATAATCTTATGAGCTTTTTTTTGTGCACCAGTTAAATCGAAAGGCAAACACGATAAAAATTCAGGTACGAATTGATTAGAGGCAGGGAAGGCAATTGCATCTTCAACGCGTACGGTTTTTCTCAATTCAAGTAAGCTGAGTTGATGTGCCAATAGTTCTTCGAATACAAGTCGCTGTTGGGCAGGATGTACCTTTTCAATGAGGCTTGTGACATCGGCATCGGGTGGTGGTCGGTGGACATATTCCAATGCATCTAATAATAATGGTAATTGATTGTTAGTCAGTAAATCGTCAGGTAATAATTCATTTAGCCCCGTTTTATCTGCCTGCATATGTATCAGAGCTTGGTCAGACAGCTGTCGTAAGCGATTCTGTTGTAGTCCTTCAGTTGCAGGATAGACCGGTGTTAATTGTTCTTCCAGTACAGGTTCATTCTCGTCGCTAATATGACGATACTCAGGGTGAACTATTTCAAGACATCCAGCTCCTCGTCTTACCTGGCCATAACAACGTAATCGCTTTCCTTGTTGTAATGCCTGTTGTTGAGATTTGGAAAAATAGAAAAAACGTAAAATAACAGAACCCGTACCATCAGCAAGTTGGCACAATAATGATCGACGACGGCCGTACTTTATTTGTGTTAATTCTATTTCACCCTGAATATATACTTGATTACCAACCTGTATCGCGCCGATTGGTGTCAGACGAGTGCGATCGATATAACGATAAGGCAAGTGAAACAGAATGTCCTGAATATTACGGATACCCAGTTTTTCCAGTTTGATCTTTAATGCTGGACCGACACCCTGAATTAATGTAACGGGATCACTCAGCTTGAGTAATTTGTGTTTCACCAATAAAAATTAATTACCTAACGTCATAATGGCATCCATTTCAACTTGCGCTCCTTTCGGTAAGCTTGCTACACCAATTGCAGCTCGGGCCGGGTAAGGTTCTGAAAAATACTGTGCCATGATTTCATTGACCAAAGGAAAATGTTTTAAATCAGTTAAAAAAATATTGAGTTTGCTCACGTCATCCAATGATCCACCAGCAGCTTTGGATACCGCGGTCAGATTATTAAACACTTGCGTGATTTGTGCTTGCATATCACCCTCAATCAATTCCATTGTCTCTGGTAGCAGCGGGATTTGTCCTGATAAATAAACAGTATTGCCTATTTTAACTGCTTGCGAATAGGTGCCTATGGCTTGTGGCGCTTCTGCTGTAGAGATAATTTCCCTCTTCATGATTTATCCTCTGCGTTAATTTTTAAAGACGGTTTAGATGGCTGATACTTTTTATTAATCGCACTCTTCTTAATACTTGCGCAAGATGCTTTCGATCACTAACCTGGATAATAAATTTTAACATGGTATAGCGTTCGTCGCTGTCAGCCATATCCACATTCTCAATGTTAGCGCCGGCATCAGCGATTGCTGCGGCAACTGTAGCAAGTACACCACGTTGATTTTTAACATTCATACCAATCCTGGTCTGGAAGTCTCTATCTATGTCTTTTTCCCAGTCTACCTGGATCCATTTTTCCTGCTGGTTTTGATATTCAGCAATGTTCTTACAGCTTTGGCGATGTATTACGATACCTCGACCCGCTGTAATAAAA
>JBCCHP010000083.1:0-6126 GCA_039028675.1 Pseudomonadota bacterium
AATAATCATGAGTCATGAACAATCAGAAGCAGAAAAAAATATTGAACAACCCATGGTGAATGAGCTCGCCAGAGAGTTGCTACTTGAAAATAGAAGAAGCCGAAGGTGGGGTGTTTTTTTTAAAGCGTTGTTCGCACTTTACCTTTTTGCGTTCCTGATTGTTTATTTTGTTAATAACTCTGACATAGGAAGTTTCTCGTCTGTTGAACACACAGCATTGATCGATATTGATGGTGTGATTGCGACGAATACTGAAGCGCGTGCTGATTATGTTGTAACGGGTTTGCGCCGAGCTTTTGAAGATCCGAACACGAAAGGCATCATTATTCGTATCAATAGTCCTGGCGGTAGCCCGGTTCAGTCTGGATATATCAATGATGAAATTATACGATTGAGAGAAGAATATCCTGATATTCCTCTATATGCCGTTATCAGAGATATTTGCGCCTCAGGAGGCTATTATATTGCATCTGCAGCGGACGAAATCTATGCCGATAAAGCCAGTCTAGTCGGGTCTATTGGCGTGGTAATGGCAGGTTTTGGCTTTACTGATGCAATTGAAAAACTGGGTGTCGAGCGGCGTCTACTCCATGCTGGCGATAACAAAGGGTTTTTAGACCCGTTTCAACCATTGAAAACTGATGAAGTTGAACATGTGCAAGGGCTACTAGGTGATATCCATCAACAATTTATTGATGTTGTTAAAAAAGGCCGCGGTGACAAATTAGTTAATGAAACAGATTTATTCTCTGGATTAATTTGGTCTGGTGAAGAAGCAGTAGAGCTTGGGCTCGTCGATGGTCTTGCCAGTTCCAGTAAAGTAGCCCGAGAGATAATCGGTGTAGAAGATATCGTTGATTTTACCCGTAGAGATAATTTCCTGGATCAGTTCGCAAGACAGATGGGAGCCAGCCTTTTTAATAATGTATTGCAATATCAATTTTGGTAGCGTTCTCTAAGGAATAATTAAACCTGTATTACGCAACATCTTGCTTAACTTGATTAAAGGCAGCCCGACTAATGCTGTAGGATCATCACCTTTCATCTTGTCGAGTAATGAAATGCCTAACGATTCAGACTTAAAACTACCGGCGCAATTAAATGGCTTATCTGCATGCAGATACCGCGAAATTTCATCTGCATCTAATTCTCTGAAGCTGACGATATACTGCTCAAGCTCTTGTTGACAGAGTTTGGTTTCCGTATTGATGACACAAAGTGAAGTGTAAAAAATCACTTCTTTCCCACTCATGTTACGCAGTTGAGTCTTGGCTATTTCAAAATTTCCTGGCTTGCCTAGAATCCTCCCGTCGCAATTAACAGTTTGATCGGCACCGATGATAATGCTGTTAGCGCTCTGATTTGCGATAACTGAAGCTTTATCAAACGCTAACCGTATTGCCATTTCTCTGGCATTTTCACCATTTATTTCAGATTCGTCGATATCAGGTGATATTGTTGAAAATTCAACATTCAAACGTGTCATTAGTGCTTTTCTGTATGTTGATGAAGAAGCAAGGATGAGTTTAATGATCAATCTCCCGAATATATTTACAATTAAGTCAATTATTAATGTGTATTTTGCTAGATAAGTCAATTATTTAGTAGAAATTACGATAGTTTTTGACAGTCCCTGGCGGGGCCGATAAAATTCGCGCCCTAATGTCACTTGACCCAACGCAAAAGCTGGATATATCACACCTTTTCAGGGATAAAGCGTCATTTGAAGGCAGTTTGCCACTTGTATCGATGTCGAGAATCCAAGACATGCTTGAAAATGATTCTGGGGACATTATCTATCAAATTCAATTTACGGATGATGATAGAGGTAGGCAATTGATTAACATTACTATCAATGCCGAAATACAGGTGCTGTGTCAGCGATGTTTGAAGATTACAAAAATGAAGATCGAACGCAGCTCTTCACTTGTAATCGTGATAAATGCTACAGAGCTAAAGCCACTTGATGATGATCATGAGCCGCTTGTTCTTGAAGAAGCGGGTGAGTTATATATTAACGAGTTAGTTCAGGATGAATTGCTATTAGCAATGTCTGTTGCTCCGTCACATGATATAGCAAGTTGTGAAGCAGCAGATACGATTAAAGAGATTAATGAAGCTGGAAAGATTAATCCATTTGCAGTATTGGAAAGTTTAAAGAACAAATCAAACTGACGTAAGTCATTTTATTAGGAGACAAGATAATGGCAGTTCAAAAAAATAAGAAATCGAGTTCGAAACGAGATATGCGTCGTTCCCATGATGCACTGTCTTCAGCAGCTTTATCTATCGAACCAACATCTGGCGAAGTTCATCTCCGACACAACATTAGTCCGGATGGTTATTATAAAGGTCGAAAAGTAATTAATACCAAGGAAGAGTTGGAATAATTCCAGCTTCATATTATTAGTCATACTATTTCTACCGACTCAATCCGAGTCGGTTAAAATCAATGGTAACTACGATTGCATTAGATGCTATGGGTGGAGATTTTGGCCCATCTGAAATCGTCCCTGCTGCAATAGATATATTAAAAAAACATACTTCCATCAATCTTTTGCTTGTCGGTCAAGAAGACAAAATCAATGAGCAATTAAAAATAAATCACGCAGAACAAGAAAGTCGATTAACAGTATTACATGCTCCTGAAGTCGTTGAGATGCATGAATCTCCGTCACAGGCTATGCGCAATAAAAAAGAATCATCAATGCGTATAGCAATCGACCAAGTGAAAAACGAAGTAGCACAAGCATGTGTTAGCGCCGGAAATACCGGTGCATTAATGGCAACATCACGTTTTGTCTTGAAAATGTTGCCGAATATGGATCGTCCAGCGATATGTACTACATTACCAGGTAAAAATGGACACTCACATGTCCTTGATTTAGGAGCAAATGTAGATTCAAGCTCAGAACAATTGTTTCAATTTGCCATTATGGGTGCGCAGTTGACGAGTGCCGTTGAAAACAAAGAAAATCCAACAGTTGCATTGCTTAATGTCGGCGAAGAAGAAATTAAAGGCAATGATCGGGTTAAACAGGCATCTGCACTACTTGAAGCAAGTAATTTGAATTATGTCGGATATGTTGAAGGTAATGATATTTTTAAGGGTGAAGTTGATGTAATCGTTTGTGATGGTTTTGTTGGTAACATTGCTCTAAAAACCAGTGAAGGGCTCGCAGAATTTTTACAACACCATGCTAAAAATCAGTTTAGTAAAAACATTTATACAAAACTTGCTGCTTTTTTTGCTATTCCAGTTCTCAAAGCGTTGAAAAAAACTATTGATCCAAAACAGTATAATGGTGCCTCTTTATTAGGTTTGCGAGGAATTGTGATAAAAAGCCATGGCAGCGCGGACAGAGTCTCTTTTGCAACCGCTATTAATGAGGCAATTCTTGAGGTTGAGAAAAATGTGCCTGCCAGAATTAGCAGTAAGCTTGAGCAATATCAGGGCTAGCTAGCGATGTTTGCAAAAATAAAAGGTACTGGTTCATATCTGCCTGAAAAAGTACTCAGTAACGCAGAAATTGAAAAAAAAGTTGATACCACTGACGAATGGATATTAAGTCGAACAGGTATAAAGAAAAGACATATCGCTGCTGAAGACGAAACGACTTGTGATTTAGCTGAACAAGCTTCAAAAAAGGCGATCGCCTCAGCAGGTATCAAGCATCAGGATATCGATATGATAATTGTTGCTACCACGACTCCTGATCTCGTTTTTCCAAGTACCGCCTGTTTGCTACAACAACGACTGGATATCCACGGTTGCCCTGCCTTTGATGTGCAAGCTGTTTGTACAGGCTTTATTTATGCATTAAGTATTGCTGATCAATACATCAAGACAGGTAATGCAAAAAATATTTTGGTGGTCGGAGCCGAAACAATATCTCGATTACTTGATTGGACTGATCGTAGTACATGTGTTTTGTTTGGTGATGGAGCAGGGGCAGTCATTTTAACCGCGAGTGATACTCCTGGTATCTTATCCAGTCATATACATGCTGATGGTGAATTTCAATCATTATTGAATGTGCCAGCGGGAGTATCTGCAAATTTTGAAATGTTCAATGCAGGTGGCGCCTACTTACAGATGCAAGGCAATGAAGTATTTAAAATGGCTGTCAATACACTGGGCAGGATTGTCGACGAAACGCTTGAGGAAAATGCCTTAGCAAAAGAGGATGTTGATTGGTTGGTGCCGCATCAGGCTAATATCCGGATAATTTCGGCGACGGCAAAAAAACTGAATATGCCAATGGAACGGGTTGTCGTTACGGTTGATCAACACGGCAATACATCGGCTGCTTCGGTACCGTTGGCCTTAGACGAAGCAGTCAAGGATGGCAGAATAAAAGAAAATGATACGTTGTTGCTTGAAGCGTTTGGCGGTGGATTTACCTGGGGCTCGGTTTTGCTCAATTATTAATTTATATGAATTCAATGAATAATCATTATGCCATCGTGTTTCCGGGTCAAGGATCTCAATCCGTTGGCATGATGACATCAATCTATGAAACTTACCCTATCATTGCGGAATGTTTTTCTGAAGCATCAGCGATATTGGGATACGATCTTTGGGAAATAATTGCTAATGGTCCCGAGACAAAATTAAATCAGACAGAAATCACACAACCTGCATTATTGGTTTGCGCCTATGCAACATGGAAAGTCTGGCAAACTCAAAATGAAAGCGCGCCTGCAGTTCTGGCTGGACATAGTCTGGGCGAGTATACCGCACTTGTATGTGCGGGAGTGATCAAGTTTAGTGACGCAGTATCATTGGTCGCTGAAAGAGGGAGATGTATGCAAGAAGCTGTACCAAATGGAATAGGGGCTATGGCGGCAATTTTAGGCCTTAAAGACGAGTCGATAGAGGATATTTGTGATGCTGTATCTACTGAATTAATCGTTTCCCCTGCAAACTATAACTCTCCCGGGCAGATTGTTATCGCCGGTCATAAAGAAGCTGTTGAAGAAGTTATTAGTATCTCAAAAGAACAAGGAGCTAAACGAGCAATAATGTTACCTGTGAGCGTACCCTCACATTGTGAATTAATGCGTCAGGCGGCGGACAAATTTACTTCCTGCCTCGATGAGGTTGACTTTAATGATGCTGTGATTCCGGTCATACAAAATGTTGATGCAAAAGAAAGAACTGCAGCTAAAGACATCAAGGAAATAATCTTGCAGCAATTGTTTTTGCCTGTCAGATGGGTAGAGGTTGTGAAAAAAATTCATGAAAAAAATATTTCTATCATTATTGAGTGCGGACCGGGCAAAGTGCTATCCGGGTTAAATAAGCGAATTGAACGGTCTTTAACACTTCATTGTTTGCAAGACGAAGAGTCGATTATTCAAGCAAGGGAAATTATCGCATGACATCAGCATTTACAGGGCAAACAGTACTGGTTACAGGCGCGAGCAGAGGCATTGGCAAGTCCATTGCCGAGCTATTCGTGGATCGTGGCGCATATGTTATTGGTACCGCTACTTCTGATAATGGCGCTACATCGATTTCTGAATACCTGGAAACAAATGGCACTGGTTTGGTATTAAATCAGGCAGACAATGAATCAATAAAACGTTTCGCTGAGGGACTAGCAGAGTTAAATACGCCATCAATACTCATTAATAACGCCGGGATTACTCGTGATAATCTAATGATGCGCATGAAGGACGAAGAATGGGATGATGTCATTGAAACGAATCTTTCCGGCGTGTTTAAAGTTACCAGATTATGCCTTCGCGCAATGATGAAAGCTCGATATGGCAGAATCATCAATATTACATCGGTAGTCGGACTTTCTGGAAATCCAGGTCAAACCAATTATTCCGCTACCAAGGCAGGCGTTATCGGTTATACAAAATCACTTGCCAGAGAAGTCGGATCTAGAGGTATAACGGTCAATGCTATTGCTCCCGGCTTTATTGAGACTGATATGACCGATGAGCTTTCTGATGATTTGAAACAAACCCTGCTTAAACAAATAGTTCTTGGAAGACTGGGTCAGGCTGATGAAATCGCAAAAGCGGTGGCATTTTTGGCCTCGGCTGAGGCGGAATACATTACCGGTCAAACATTGAGCGTAAATGGCGGAATGTATATGGGTTAAACCTATG
>JBCCHP010000084.1:0-6076 GCA_039028675.1 Pseudomonadota bacterium
GTGTTTTCTGAAGATTGCCTGACAAAACGGATGATATGCCTTCTATCCCGTTTTGTTGGTCGGCCTCTGGTTTTTGGGAAGGCCGCACTCTCGGCCTTTAATTGTTGGTTTAACAATTCACGTTTTTCTATGCTTTCTGATGATTCTTGATACAGTTCTGCAGCCAATGTAGCGGAGACCCTGTTCGGAATCAGTTTCATCACTTTAATCTGATATTCATAAGGCGGTTTTTTTAATTACGATCTGATTATCTATCTGGATCATCCTGGCAGGTTTAATATTGTCACCATCAACTTTAATCTTATTCGTTTTTATTGCAGCTGCTGCCAGCGCGCGCGTCTTAAAAAAGCGTGCGCACCATAGCCATTTATCCAATCGCATTGAGGTAAGCGTTTCATTCATCATTTAATTATATGATTTATTTCAGTCATGGTGTAATGACTGACTTGAAAAGAGTATGATCCCGACAATCATTAAATTTAATAAATGTTATGAGTAGCGATACCAAAAGAGAACTTATCCCGTTAAATATCTGTATTTTGACTGTTTCCGATACGCGCACTGAAGAAACGGATAAGTCAGGTAAGTGTTTACAGGAGCGGCTGACCGATGCGGGGCATCATTGCTATGCCAAACAAATCGTGCCGGATGATATTTATGAAATACGTGCAGCTGTTTCACAATGGATTGCTGATAAAGAGGCACATGCAATCTTGACCACAGGAGGAACGGGCATTACTGGCCGGGATGGAACACCAGAAGCGGTTTCAGTCTTGTTTGATAAAGTGATTGATGGTTTTGGCGAAACATTCCGTTCTATTTCCTATGAACAAATCAAGACATCAACGATTCAATCTCGAACGATTGCAGGTGTCGCAAATGGTACGTTTATTTTTGCTTTACCGGGTTCAATGGGCGCATGCAAAACGGCATGGGACGATATCATTTGTCATCAACTCGATTATCGAAGCAGACCCTGTAATCTGGTTGAGTTGATGCCACGCTTACATGAAAAATAATTATTCCAGATAATCATTTAAATTATTAATCGCGAAATAGATCAATAGCGACCGTTGTATGACGTTGTCATTATCATCACTGATCATGAAAAAGTAGTTACCCTTATGCCATGCAATCCCTTCAAAATTATCATTAAATAATTGATAGGCAGGTTTAAATGTCACGAGTTGGTGTTGTTGAAACTGGTTCTCTACTTGTAATAAGTGCAAGGTATTCGTAATGCCGGCAAAGATACCCGGAAAGCTTCGTTCAAGCGCGATAATATGATTATTACCAAGCGTAGTTAATCCCACCAGTGAACCATGAGACTGATTATCAGGTTCAAATGACCAGCGTTGATTTGTTGGGATAGCAAATAGATTATCTGTCTGCTTCTCGAGTGGCTTTTCACTGCCAGCTAACAAGTATAGATCAGGGTGTTCGGTTAGTGCCTCTAGCGACTTATTTTCACTTCTGAAGTTATTAATGGACGTCAGGTCTTCAGGGAGAGTAATTGATTCTTGCCATACCCCGTTTACATCATAACGAATAATTCTTGAGCGACGCTCGAAGCTGACAATTAATTGAGTATCATCTTTAATGCCATTATTTGAATTAAACAATGCCAAGCCTTCGCTGTCGGAAAATTTATATTTAACTGGCTTTCCTTGTTTGTCATGTAAGGAATAATAGTCAAGTAATTTTATATCGACGAGTTTATTGCCTTCAAAGATAGGCTTTAATGAAATGAAAAAGCCTCGATCCGACAGTGCATATAAAATTGCCTCATCTTTATCCCAGGCAAGTCCTGAAAATTCGATCAAAGGTTGACCGTTTGATGTTTCGCCAGCGAGAGTTAAGGCACCAGATAGAACGATATTTTGCTGATAATATTGATTAGCTTGTTGTTCTGTATATACCAATTGATTGGCTATCGATTCAGCTATTACCAATTGTGGGAAAAAGATGAAAAAAAATAGTGCGTAAATGCGTATGAAAATGTATGGGCGCATAGATTTCAGGATATTGACCTAAAATTGATACGAAGAAAAGCAAAGTCAGCATTAATTGCGTCACAGGCTGCTAAGCCAATTAATAACAATTTTCTGCCAGACATCACACTTTGTCATTCATGACTTGCGTCATTTGCTGGCTTGTTAGAAACTTTACCTTATAAAGAAGGTACTAATTTTATAAGTATGATTTTAAAACTGTTTTCAATACCGACTCTAGTCCTGCTAGTCATCGTGCAGCCAGTACTAGCCAAACCGTATGTCATCAATGAGTTCGGCGATACCGTGATTGGCGAAATGACCGCCACGCAAGCCGAAATGAAAGATACATTATTAGATATTGGTCGATCGTATGGCTTTGGTTATTTTGATATGAAATTAATCAACCCGGAACTCGATACCTGGTTACCAGGCGAAGGGGCAGAGGTCTTATTACCCTCACAATTCATTTTGCCTTATGCACCGCGTCAGGGAATAGTCATGAATGTGCCGGAAATGCGGCTTTATTATTATCCTCCAGCCAAAGCGGGTGAAGCACAAAAAGTCTATACCTATCCGCTTGGTGTCGGCAGGGAAGGTTGGAATACCCCATACATTACGACAACGATTATCGAGAAAAAGAAAGAACCAAACTGGTATCCGCCTGAATCGATTCGCAAGGAACATGAGGAAATGGGCGACCCCTTACCGAAAATAGTGAAAGCCGGGCCCGATAATCCGCTTGGTGATTATGCAATGCGTCTGGGTAAACCGGAATATTTGATACACGGCACAAATAAACCCTATGGTGTCGGTATGCGCGTGAGTCATGGTTGTATTCGTTTATATCCAGAGGACATCGAATCATTATTTCAAAAAGTGAGTCTGAATACGCCGGTTAAAATTATTAACCAGCCCTACAAAATTGGGGTTAAAGGTGATGAAATCTACCTTGAAGCGCATCCTTTTCTGGAAGAAGACTCAAACAGATTTGAAAATAACCTGACCAGTGTCGTTAATCTATTGGTACAGATAGCAGATGATCGGGATTATGAGATTGACTGGTCAGCTGCATATGAAGAGATAAATAATCCTAGTGGTGTGCCGGTATCAATTGGCATGTATCTACCTACCTTGATGCAAGCCAAAGTTGAAGAAAAACTAAAGGCGGCATTATCACAGGCAAAACAAGTTAATCTGCAATTACAGCTCGATTCAAAGATAAACCTGAGTAACACCAACTAGGCAAAAAAAAGCCCCGCAATGCGGGGCTTTATAAAAAATATATCTAAATAATTATTTCTGCATCGCTTTTTCAAACATACGATCCAGCTTGCTAGCATTAGCATTACAACACTCAAGAGCAGCAGTCGCAGTACCTTCTGCTTGTTGAGCAGCATAACTTGCTTCAGATGCCAGATTGCTTGCATTTTGTGCAAGGTTATAAGCATCATCAGCTTTTGCCATCGCTGCAGAAGCCATAGATTTAGCTTCTTCCAATTGAGCCATATCTGCACAACCGCCAATAAGACCAATAGAAGCAGCAAGTAAAGTGATTTTGATAGTTTTAAATTGCATAGTTTGTCTCCCGTAAAACATATGCTGAGGTTATCCCCAGTTCTCAAGTTTTGGCAAACTCATAATGACCGATTTAGCCCAGTTAATCAATTTTATAGGGCTATTTTTTGATTCATTTAACATTATTGAGCAATAGTTTACTACCAGCCACCGCCGCCACGATATGATTTTGCCGATTTTGAGCGATCATCATAGTGATCGAATGTAAATTCTGTCAGCGCACCCTCAAACGATGACATCGGGTTATCATCACAATATGCATTTATCCATTCAAAAATCTGAGTTTCATTCATAGTGGAGGAAATACTGTAGGTTTTCTCTGTAAATACATTGTAAGCAGTAATAAAACCCTTCATGTAATGCTTATATTTCTGAATATTTTCATCTTTCTGATCTTTCTGAAAACTAAAACAGGATTTTTTACCAGTCCCCCAGACGGCATAATTACCACTTGTGTCATAAGCGAATGCCATATTTTGTAAAATCATTAGTAACAAGCCTAAATACAAACTTTTTTTCATTATTATATCCTCTGAACTCTCGTAAATTTTATAGACCAGCGCCTACACTATCAGTTGCGTAGTCGGGTGATATTGCTCTTGTAGTAAGTAATTCTATAGCAAAAATGCTGGACAAGATGATTTTACTATTCAGATAAGGGCAATTGTAATCCTCTGCCTGAAAACTGACCTTTGAGGAACTCCATTTGATCCACAAGAATACGACGATTAGAGAGTGCCAGATACTCTGCCCAGTTTGGTACATAGGGAATGGCGAGTAAGGGCATATGTGCTTCTTCCGGTGTACGGCATCCTTTACGCGTATTACAACTTTTGCAGGCCGTTACGACATTTGACCAACGGTCGCGCCCGCCTTGTGATATAGGTTTGACGTGATCCCGAGTCAGTAATTCGTCTTGATATTTACTACCGCAATACATGCATAAATAAGCATCTCTGAGAAATAACTCACGATTGGTAAGTGGCGGAATCGTACGTTTAACGAATTTTCCAAACTTTGAACGCTTGATAGCAATGATTGAATTGATCTGAACACTGGAACGTAATCCGGTGGCACGCGATATTCCTCCGTGAAAAGTAAAAATACTGTCGCCTGCAGTCCAGGCAATCATTTCACGACTATATAAGTTAACTGCATCCTGCCAGGGGATCCATCTCACCGGCGCGCCGGCTACATCAAGTCTTAGTATGAGCGGTGTCATTTCAGATTTTCCATAATATAACTTTTGTAAAGTTATGAGAATTAGCGTCCTTTTGGGACAAGTTCGTGCTATGTTTTATGCGAAAGAACGTAATAGGTCAAGTTAAAATATTGTGATGAATGAACTGGACAGATTGATTGCTATCATGAAACGGCTTCGTGATCCGGATACCGGTTGTCCATGGGACAGAGAGCAAACTATCGATTCAATCAAAGGATTTACGATAGAAGAGGCATATGAAGTAGTCGATGCGATTGAACGAAACAACATGGAAGATTTGAAAGATGAATTGGGTGATTTGCTTTTTCATGTTGTATTTTATTCTGAGCTTGCCGATGAAAAAGGTAACTTCGATATTCAAGAAGTGATTGCGCAGGTCTGCGAAAAACTGGAGCGCAGGCATCCTCATGTATTCTCAGATATGACATTACAGAGTAGTGATGAAGTAAAAGCACTATGGGAGAAGACCAAGCGCGAAGAAAGACAATCCATTGAAAAAAATAAGCAATCGATTCTGGATGACATCAGTCCACATATGCCTGCACTGATGCGTGCGATTAAATTACAAAAACGTGCGGCTAGCGTTGATTTTGATTGGCAAGATATCGACTCAGTGATAGATAAAGTACAGGAAGAATTAGATGAATTACGTGAAGCGGTCACTCAGAATTCAAATACAGCGCATATAAAAGAAGAAATGGGTGATCTTTTGTTTTGTTGTATTAATCTTGCTCGAAAATTGCGTATCGATCCTGAAACAACGTTACGTCAAACCAATGATAAGTTTATTTATCGATTCCAATATATTGAAGAACAACTTATTAAAAATGGACTGAATCTCGAAAATGCAACGCTAGAAGAAATGGACCGCTTGTGGAATCAGGCAAAAGAGGTTACTAGTTCCTAGCTTTGTAACGTTTCTTATCGATAAGAATTCCGTCGCCATTAAATTTTAATTCTGATATCCATTGCCCGGAGCCTGAACCAGTTGGGATGTAGTACCAGGTCTTATTAAAAATATAATGATAACGATCACTTTTTATTGTTTCATGATCGTATGGTCCGAGCAGATACAGAATTTCAGCCTCGCTCATACCATTACTCAGTTTAATAAAATCACGCATATTAATTTCATCAGCTTTAATATGAGTGATAGCAGACAACAACATAAAACTAAATATGGCTTTAATTACAGTATTCATAATTGATTAGTTCGACGTTTCTGAAGTCAGTTCAGAAATAAAAAAGGGTGCACAAAATGTACACCCTGAGTTTGGGGAGGAGA
>JBCCHP010000085.1:0-5978 GCA_039028675.1 Pseudomonadota bacterium
ATAGAATACGATCATCAGGAAGCGCTACGCTTGACAGAAAAATTTAGTGTAGATGTGGATATTCAGTACGATATTGAACATGTTACATGTCTTGAAGATGCTGTTGGTAAATTAAATATAGAAAATTATGATGCTGTGCTAACTAATATCCATCCTCCTGACGATCCAGAGAGTAATATTGTTTCCAGTTTATTAGTATTAAATGAGAAGTTACCTATTGTTGTTTTAACTCGGGATACAGGCGAACACCTTGCACTTAAGGTAATACAAAGTGGCGCACAGGATTTCTTAAACAGCAGTACAACGAATATCCATCAAATTATTCATGCTCTGGATCACGCAATAAGACGCAAAAAAGTTGAACACCATCTCGCTTATTATGCGCAAATCGATAATTTAACTGGTTTAGCTAATCGTAGTTTATTTAAAGAAAGATTAACTCGCGCGTTAATTCGTGCTGATCGAAACAAAAAGATTGTTGCCTTGATGGTCATTGATATTGACCGTTTTAAATATGTTAATGATTCGCTTGGTCACGAAGTGGGTGATCAATTATTAAAATTGATCGCAAAACGCCTAACCTACTGTATTAGAGAAGGTGATACTGTTGCCAGATTAGGCGGTGATGAATTTACAGTCTTACTGGAAGATGTTTCGCATATTGGTGATGCATCATTGGTAGCCAACAAAATTCTGGAAGCCATGATGAAACCATTTGTCATCAATGGAGAAGAATTATATATCACTCCAAGTATTGGCATTACACTTTATCCGGTGGACGATACTCGCGCGCAATTTCTGTTACGCAATGCTGATAATGCTATGTATCGAGCAAAACAGGGTGGTAGGAACTGTTATCGTTTTTACACAACAGATATGGATCAACATCTTGAAGAACGTGTTCAAATCGAGAGTAGATTGAGACATGCGGTCGCTAATAAGGAATTTCAACTACATTATCAGCCCAAGTTTAATATTCACGATAATCAACTTGTCGGTGCAGAAGCTTTATTGCGCTGGGATAATGCTGATTTGGGCGTGGTATCTCCTGCCGTATTTATCCCAGTTGCAGAAGAAACCGGTTTGATACAGCCAATTACAGAGTGGGTAGTGAAAGAAGCCTGCGAGCAAAATGCAAACTGGCAATTAAAAGGATTTAAGCCAATCAGAATGTCAGTGAATCTTTCGCCAAAGCAATTCACACGTACCGATATTGCAGGAACGATATTTCATCAGATCATTCATGCAGATTTGGCTCCAAAATATGTTGAATTGGAGATAACAGAAGGCGCATTAATGGAAGATGTGAATAAAAGTCAGGAAGTACTGAAGGCATTAAAGAAATGGGGCATACGGATTTCTATCGATGATTTTGGAACCGGATATTCTTCTTTAAGCTATTTGAAAAAATTTCCAATTGATACGTTGAAAATCGATCAGTCTTTCGTTCGAGATATTATGGTTGATAGTGATGATGCTGCTATCGTCTCTGCAATCATTGCTATGACACAGAGTTTGAAATTAAATGTGATTGCTGAAGGTGTTGAAACAGAAGATCAATTACGCTTTCTGGCATCTAAAGGATGTAATGAGGCACAAGGTTATTTTCTCGGGAAACCGGTTGCTGCAACTGAATTCGAGTCAATTTTTCTATCTGCACATACTTCTAATAATGTCTATTCAATAGCTAGCTAACGCAGCTTTAGCAATAATCTCTCAATTCACATGTTTGCACTGTTCGGGTAGACTCTCGCCCTGTCAATAACTTAATTTGTTTTAATGTTAGAAATAAATCCCTTACTGAATCAGATATCCGATATGCAGGCGCGTTTAACGGCGTTGAGGAGGTATCTTTGAATTCGAAAAAAAATCTGAACGATTGATAGAAGTACAGCGTGAACTCGAAGCACCTGATGTCTGGAATGAACCAGAAAAGGCGCAGTCATTAGGCAAAGAGAGGGCGAGTCTGGAACAAATTGTTGAAACGATTAAGCAGTTAAGTCATACCTTGACAGACTCGGGTGATCTTCTGGTGCTTGCAGCAGAAGAACAAGACTCAGATACGCTAAAAGCCGTCGAAGAAGATTTACAAGAGTGTGAAAAAAAACTCGCGGGTCTTGAGTTTCGCCGTATGTTTTCCGGTGAAATGGATGGAAATAATGCGTTTGTCGACATTCAATCCGGTTCTGGCGGTACAGAAGCACAAGACTGGGCAGATATGCTGCTCAGAATGTACTTACGTTGGGGCGAACAACATGGTCTTCAAACTCAACTCATTGAAATTTCTCCTGGAGAAGTTGCAGGTATAAAGAGTGCCACAATTCAATATACTGGTGATTATGCGTATGGCTGGTTAAGAACTGAAAGTGGTGTGCATAGACTGGTAAGAAAATCACCTTTCGATTCAGGTAATCGGCGGCATACTTCATTTGCATCTGTATTTGTCTCACCAGAGATCGATGATGATATCGAAATAGATCTTAATCCTGCTGATATACGTGTTGATACCTATCGCGCTAGTGGTGCGGGTGGACAGCATGTTAATAAAACAGATTCTGCGGTTCGTTTAACACATATGCCGAGCGGAATTGTTGTGCAATGTCAGAATGATCGTTCACAACATAAGAATAAGGATCAAGCCATGAAGCAATTGCGGGCAAAACTGTATGAACTTGAGATGCAAAAATTGAATACAGAGAAACAGGCGATGGAAGATTCCAAAGCAGATATTGGTTGGGGTAGCCAGATTCGTTCTTACGTACTGGATCAATCGCGAATTAAAGACTTGCGCACGGGAGTTGAGTCTGGAAATACCCAGGCAGTACTGGATGGTGATCTGGATAACTTTATAGAAGCCAGCTTAAAAAGTGGTTTGTAAATGAATATCAAAATGTTGCCTTACAAATTCTGATAAAATTAAAAAAAATCTTATATATAAAAATGAATATGACAGATTCCAATGAAAATGAATTAATTGCGCAGCGTCGAGAAAAATTAACACAATTACGAGAATCCGGCCAAGCGTTTCAAAATGACTTTCGTCGAGAGAATTTTAGCGCAGAACTACAAAAACAATACGGTGATCAAACTAAGGAAGAACTGGAAGCTGCAGCGATTCAAGTTTCCCTTGCCGGCAGGATGATGACACGTAGGGTGATGGGTAAAGCGTCATTTGCACACATACAGGATATGTCTGGTCAGATTCAATTATATGTGCGTCGAGATGATTTGGATGAAGGTGTATATAACGAACAATTTAAAAAGTGGGATATCGGTGATATTGTTGGTGCAACAGGCGTATTGATGAAAACTAACAAAGGTGAATTGAGCGTCCATGTAAACACTATTCGTTTGCTGACCAAATCATTACAGCCCTTGCCTGAAAAATATCATGGTTTGACAGATCAAGAGAGTAAGTATCGACAACGTTATGTTGACTTGATAATGAATGATGACACACGTCAAACATTTTTCATTCGTTCCCGCATTATCGAATTTATTCGTCATTATTTGAAACAGGAAAATTTTCTTGAGGTGGAAACACCGATGATGCATGTGATTCCTGGTGGTGCTACAGCGAGACCATTCATCACTCATCATAATACTCTGGATATGGATCTGTATTTACGTGTTGCGCCAGAACTTTATCTAAAGCGTTTAATCGTGGGTGGTTTTGAACGTGTATTTGAAATCAATCGTAGTTTTAGAAATGAAGGCCTTTCTCCCAGGCATAATCCAGAATTTACCATGCTTGAGTTTTATCAGGCATATGCCGATTATGAAGATCTGATGAATCTTACTGAAGATATGTTGCGAAAGATGACAATGGAATTATTTGGCCAGCATAAGATTGAATATCAGGAATCTGATTATGATTTTAGTCAATCTTTCCTTCGCATGACACTTGTTGAAGCAATTCAAAAATTTAATGCTGACATCACGAACGACATACTACAATCTATTGAACAGTTACGAAGTTATGCTGATACACTCGGTATTCATATTGAAGAAAGTTATGGATTGGGTAAGTTACAATTGGAAGTATTCGAAGCCACTGTCGAAGAAAAGCTTATCGAGCCCACTTTTATTACTCATTATCCCACGGAAGTTTCGCCGCTGGCACGCTTAAATGATAATGACTCGTTTGTCACAGACAGGTTTGAGTTATTCATTGGTGGTCGCGAGATTGCTAATGGCTTTTCCGAGTTAAATGACCCGGAAGATCAAGCCGCTCGTTTCCAGAAACAGGTTGCTGAAAAAGATGCCGGTGATCAGGAAGCCATGCATTATGATGACGATTATATCACTGCATTGGAATATGGAATGCCGCCTACAGCCGGAGAGGGGATAGGGATTGATCGTCTGTGTATGCTTTTGACAAATAGTCCTACTATTCGCGATGTGATTCTGTTTCCGCATATGCGCTCAAAATAACCCTAAAATCTATAATTTTGTAACTTTTGCTACCTATTTTCGAATCTTCATGATAGTAGTGATTGAAATACTGTTTGTCCTGATATTGTTCAGGCATGTTCAATGATATGACATCGATTATTTAGTAAACTTTATCTATGTCATAGATATCAGAACAAGATAGTAAATATTTATATCCTGCTATGAAGATTTTAAATTAATATGTTTTAACCAACAGATCACAGGAGATACGACATGTCTGACAAAAAGAAATCAAACAAACTATCACTGGCTTTAGGTACTGGTTTTGCTGTCACGTTGGCTGCAAGTAATTTCGTCACAGCTGCCGAAAATCCTTTTGCTGCAAATGAAATTAAATCTGGATACATGGTCGCTGATGGTCATGGCGAAGGTAAATGTGGTGAAGGAAAGTGCGGTGAAGGCAAAGACGAAGAAGGTAAGTGCGGCGAAGGTAAGTGCGGTGAAGGCAAAGACGAAGAAGGTAAGTGCGGCGAAGGTAAGTGTGGCTCCTAATTTCTTCTTAGCATGAATCTCTATTTACTATGCCAAATCAATACCTGATCTCAGGTGCAGGTTTGGGTTTGCGGCGGGCCTTCAGTGGCCCGCTTGCAGATTCAGTTCCTGAAACTGTCGACTATCTGGAAGTTGCACCGGAAAACTGGATCGATGTAGGTGGAAAGTTTGGCAATCATTTCAAAAAAATTGCATCGCAACGACCAATACTATGTCATGGCTTATCATTAAATATTGGTGGTTTCGCACCACTGGATCAGGCCTTTATACATAAAGTAAAACAATTTCTCGAAGCCTTCCAGATTCCAATCTATAGCGATCACTTAACGTATTGTGCTGATGAAGGTCAACTATATGATTTGATGCCTATCCCTTTTACTGAAGCAGCAGTAAAGCATGTTGCAGAAAGAATACAACAGGTACAGGATATCCTAGGCAGGAAAATCGCAATAGAAAATGCGTCTTACTATGCAGCGCCAGGTAAAGAAATAGACGAAATTGATTTTATTAATGAAGTAATTAAACAGGCAGACTGTTTGTTACATCTGGATATTAATAATATTTATGTCAATAGTATTAATCATAAATATAATCCTGAAACTTTCCTGAAAGCTTTGCCCGGAGATAGAATTGCCTATGCTCATATTGCTGGTCATTATGTAGAGGCAGAAGATTTACGGGTAGACACACATGGAGCAGACGTGATTGATCCAGTCTGGCAATTACTGGATGTCGCCTATGATCATTTTGGTGTTTTTCCGACATTACTGGAGAGAGATTTTAATATTCCACCGCTAGACGTTTTACTACAAGAAGTTACTACAATTCATCAATATCAGGATAAACATTCACATACACCAGCAACCATGGCACCTCTTGGGACAGATGTAGAAAGGAAGCATTTCAAGAAACATTGAAATATTCATCAGTCATAGGAATGATGATGTACATGGCTTCTAATGCTCATCCAGAAGTACAGTTTGCCATGCATTGCCAATGGTATAAAACATATTTGCCGCTACCTGCAATAT
>JBCCHP010000086.1:0-5963 GCA_039028675.1 Pseudomonadota bacterium
CATATTTTTGCTGCCAAAGATCAGCTAATAGGCCGGGCAAGCCACGCATGAATTTATTTTTATCTTTTATATAAATTTTATTTTTATACGGGCAATTTTCATATAATACGCTTGAGCGACGGTCGGCAACAAAGTCTATTGAGGCATCCGGATATTTTTTATGTATGACCTGAATGACAGGTGTTGTCATGACCACATCTCCAACACAACTTAACCCGATAAAAAGAATTTTTGTTGGTTCTGTCATTTGTAGATCAGTGATTAGTATTCCTGATAAGACTTTTCTTCTATCAAGTCCGAGCCGGTTTTTTCATTAATTACTTTCTTTATTGACGCTCGTTTATCGTTTGTTATATAAACAGCGCGCGCTAGCTCGATAAATTCTTCGTCAAACTGTTTGGTTCGTTCCTTATCTCTGATTGCGTCCTCTATTTCCCATAATGATTCATTAACTGTTTTCAACTCTTCTGTCTCTTTAACTAAATCATTATTCGCAACCGAAGCCCAAATGGTCGATAACACTGCTTTTTCTTTATTGATATTGATTAGCTTGGCTTTATCTTCAATCCTCTCGGATTTGATTTCCAAAATAGTTATCTTATCTAGCAGTTCTCCTACCGATATCTCTATTTTAATACTCATAATTTTGATGCCCTATTTGCCTATACAAAATCTGGAAAATATTTCACTTAATATATCGTCTGCAGTCACTATCCCCAAGACGTCGTCAAACTCCTTTAATGTCAAACGCAGATGTTCGCTAGCAACCTCGATACCAGTCTCTTGCACTAAACAATTATTAGCCGCCTCAAGATGAGTAATCGCTTTTTTTAAAGCAACGAGGTGTCTGGTTCTTGCTGCAACGGCATTCTCCTCATCATTGTTTATACCCAGGAAGACTCTTACCGCTGTTAACAGCGCTTGCAGGCCTTCCTCATTTTTTACCGAAACAGGCATCACATTATCATTAGGCTGCAAAATCGGGTTTATATCTATTTTGTTTCTAACGATAATCATTTTATCTGCTTCCGGCAGTACATTGTGTTGGAATGATTCGTCTTCATCTATGACGTACAGCACCAGGTCTGCCTTTTTGATCTGTTCATTCGTTCGTCTGACACCTTCCTGTTCAATAACATCATGGGTATCACGTATACCAGCAGTATCAATTAATAACATTTCCACGCCATCAAGATGAACGGTTTGCCTTATCAGATCACGTGTTGTACCAGAGATATCAGATACAATTGCAGTATCGTTTCCGGTTATTTTATTTAATAAGCTGGATTTACCTACATTTGGTTTGCCAGCGATAACAATCATCGGGTGATGAGTCAGGGCTTCGCCGGATTCTGCACGGCCTAATAGGGCGCGGGTTTTTAACAACGTGCTGGTTAAGCCTAAACCTATAGGTTTAACATCGATATTAATGTCATCCTCATCAGGAAAATCCAATGTTGCCTCGAGCATTGATTTTGTCTCAATGATTTCAGCCTGAATCGTATGAATAGTTTCAGAAAACTCGCCTTCAAGGGATCGTAATGCACTTCTTGCGGCGCGCGTTGTTTTGCTATTTATTAACGCAAGTACTGACTCCGCCTGAATCAAATCCATTTTATTATTTACAAAGGCTCGTTCTGTAAACTCTCCTGGCCTTGCGCGTCTTGCGCCATGGGCAATAACGACTTCTAATAATGCATTCATGACAGCATCACTGCCGTGTGTTTGAAGCTCGATGACATCCTCACCGGTATAGGAATGAGGGGCTTGAAAAAATAAACAAAGGCCGCTGTCTATAATTGCCTTATTAGCATCGTAAAATCGAGTAAAACAAAATCGTCCCGGCGCAGGATCCTTGCCTGTTAACATTTCGCAAATGTGCTTTGCCTTATTGCCGGAAATTCGAATAACGCCAATCCCGCCTCTTCCGGGAGGAGTTGCAATCGCAGCGACCGTGTCTTCTGAAGACATGGGTTGATATCAATCAGGGTTGGGTCTTTTCCAGACTACGGGTAATCATCCATTGCTGGGCAATAGATAAAATATTATTCGCGACCCAATATAAAACCAGGCCAGAGGGAAAAAACAGAAAGAAAACCGTAAACATGGCGGGCAAAAAGGACATTATTTTTTCCTGGACCGGATCCATTGGAGCAGGATTTAGTTTTTGTTGTACATACATCGTTACCCCCATTAACGCGGGCAAAACAAAATATGGATCCGGTGAAGATAAATCATCAATCCATAATGCAAATGGCGATTGTCTTAATTCGACAGTTTCTAACAACACCCAATATAGTGAAATAAAGACGGGGATTTGTACCAGAATAGGAAAACATCCGCCTAGCGGGTTTATCTTTTCTTCCTTGTAAATATCCATCATGGCCTGATTTAATCTGGCACGGTCATTTTGGTATCGTTCTTTTATCGCGACCAGTCTCGGTTGTACGCGGCGCATATTTGCCATTGAACGATATCCTGCCGCCGACAATCGATAAAAGATAATTTTTAGAAATAATGTAACGAGAATTATCGACCAGCCCCAGTTACCGACGTAGTCATGAATATTATCCAGCACCCAGTAAAGCGGTTTAGCAATAAACCAAAATATGCCGTAATCAACCGTTAATTCAAGTCCATCAGCGATTTGGTCCAGTTCTTTTTGCAGTTTCGGACCGAAATAAACGTGTTGTAAAAAGTCGGCACTGTCACCACTAGAAACACTACTAACTGGCGTTACCGCTCCAATAACATAACTCTTATTGTCCGGGTTAAGGGTGTAGTAACGGTAAGTATCATTAATGTCGCCAGGCAATAGAGCGGTAAAAAAGTAATGTTGCAACATTGCAACCCATGCATTAGGAAATTCTGCAGTAAATTTATCATTGATAATTTCACTGAAATCAATCTTTTCATATCGATTATCCGGGCTGGAAACAACGGCCCCGGTATAGGTGTACAGGAAGAATGAACCACTATCGGCGGGCTCCGTGCGGTTTATTTGTGCGTAAGCACTGCCTCTCCAATCTGCTCCGGAATTATTGATGACGCGATGTTTGAGATCGACAAGATAAGATCCTTTGTTAAAAGTATAGGTCTTTACAAAAACAACACCCCCGGGTGTCTCATGGGTAAAATCTATTTCTAGTTGCTCGCCAGACAACTGATAAGTGTCACTATCGACACTAAAAATCGTTTTATGATTTGCTGAATCACTTTTCGAAAGCAATCCGCTTTGTAACCAATAAAACTCATCCGCTTTATTTTTCAACAATAATACAGGATTGTCTGGCCGGTCTTTTTCGACCGGATAATTTAAGAGTGCGAGTCTTTCTATCGTGGCGCCTCGTGTATTGATATCAATATCAAACAGATCGGTTTTAATATTGATGAGTTGTCCTGCAAGGCTTTCCGTTTCTGTCGTTGTTTGAGGTATAGCATCGGCAACGGCTCCCACCTCCTCTTCGACTGTTGGTATATCAGCGCTTTCTTTCAGTGACGGCTCGAAATCATTTTCCTGTAAAGTTGCAGTCACTGGTTCTGTTGGCTGGCCATAATCCTCCTGCCAGGCCTGCCACAACATGGTCAAAACCAGACCGAGCGCGAGCAGTAAGATAAAACGGGTTGTTTCCATGATTACTCTACCGGGACTGGATCGTGTCCGCCTTGACAAAAAGGCTGACAACGACAAATTCTTTTGGTGGAGAGATAACACCCCTTCATTAAACCGAAACGCTCAATAGACTCTATGGCGTAATCTGAACATGAGGGTATAAACCGGCAACTAGGTGGCAAAAAACAGCGTAAATATCGCTGGTAAAAACGGATTGGTAAAATAAATAATTTTTTCATTAACAGAAAGATGCCCAGTAACGTTTGAATAAACGGGGGAATTGTCGAACATTAGTCATGTTTACTTTTCGTTTCGTCACTACTACTACATCCCAACCAACAATATTTGCGTTATTTTCCCTAAAGCTTTCTCTAATGATTCGCTTCAGACTATTTCGATGCGCAGCTAGCGGCACATGTTTCTTTGAAATGGCTAAACCAAGCCGAGGTTCTTTTACTTCATTACGCCTTTGCAGAATAACAAATGGCAATAACTCATGTCTTTTGCCATTGGAAAAAACCGCCTTGTATTCAGCGGGCTTGCTTAATCTGTTGGACTTGCGAAATTGGTATCGGCCCAAAACTACATTCTATTCTACGCAGAAAGTCTTTTTCTACCTTTATTGCGCCGAGCTTTTATAACCATCCTGCCAGAACGGCTTTGCATGCGTGCACGAAAACCGTGAGTTCTTTTTCTTTTTAATTTACTTGGTTGATATGTCTGTTTCACGATATTGCTCACACATGGCTATATTAAAGGGCGCTTATGGTAATGGCGCGGCATTCAACATGTCAATTTTTCATTGCTGATTTTTCTAATAGTTGAAGTTGTGGATAACTTTGATCGAGTATAAACTCGAATCTCTTTTCTTGTTTAATCTATGAGGTTTAATCAGTGGGTATTTCCCCATGGAAACGTTGCCTAGAACAGCTTGAAGGTGAACTATCACCACAACAATTTAACACCTGGATACGCCCACTACATGCCATAGAAAACAACAACATTATCAAGCTGTTAGCCCCTAATAGATTCGTGCTTGATTGGATAAATGAACGCTATCTTGCGCGTATAGAAGAATTACTTTTAAATCAGCAGAATGATGATGATGAGATACAGTTACATCTCGAAATAGGCAGCAAATCCGCAACAAATAAGTCCACCGAGCAAGAGCCAAAAATCACGCGTGCACCGGAAAACATTAGTCCAGCTAGCCAGCAAAAAACGATTCGGTATTCCAATAATCTGAACAGTTCTTTTACGTTTGACAGTTTCGTTGAGGGTAAATCAAACCAGCTGGCACGTGCAGCGTCGATGCAGGTAGCTGAAAATCCGGGCAACGCATACAACCCTCTGTTTATATATGGTGGTGTCGGATTGGGAAAAACACATCTAATGCATGCCGTTGGCGCAGCAATTTATGAACAAAAGCCCGGTGCAAATATTGCCTATCTACATTCTGAAAGATTTGTAGCGGATATGGTTCGCGCCTTACAACACAATGCAATCAATGAATTCAAGCGACACTATCGTTCTCTGGACGCATTGCTTATTGATGACATCCAGTTTTTCGCCGGTAAAGAGCGATCACAGGAAGAATTTTTTCATACATTTAACGCATTATTGGAAGGTCAACACCAGATTGTCTTAACGTGTGATCGTTACCCTAAAGAAGTTAATGGACTGGAAGAACGACTAAAATCAAGGTTTGGTTGGGGGCTCACAGTGGCAATAGAGCCGCCCGAACTGGAAACCAGAGTGGCCATCATCAAGAAAAAAGCGCTGCAAGCACAAAAGGATATTCCTGATGATGTTTGTTTTTTTATTGCAAAGCGTTTTCGCTCAAACGTCAGAGAACTGGAAGGCGCACTTAACAGGGTTGTTGCCAATGCTAACCTGACTGGAAACGCTGTTACGCTCGAGTTTACTCAATCCGCCCTCCGGGATTTATTAATCATTCAAGATAAACAGGTCACGATTGATAATATCCAAAAAACAACTGCCGAATATTACAAAATAAGAGTAGCTGATTTATTATCAAAACGTCGTAATCGATCAGTCGCTCGGCCCAGACAAATTGCAATGGCGATTTCAAAAGAATTAACTAATCACAGTCTGCCGGAAATTGGTGATGCCTTTGGTGGAAGAGACCACACCACTGTCTTGCATGCTTGTCGAAAGGTAAATGAATTAAAAAAAACAGAGCATCGTGTGGAAGAGGATTACCACAATCTAATAAACACACTAACTAGTTGAGGATTGGTTGTGGATAGTATGATAGCGAAAACAAAGATTTAACTTTTTCACAATTTACACACAGTTTTTAAGTATTATTTAACAGATTACTAACATA
>JBCCHP010000087.1:0-5911 GCA_039028675.1 Pseudomonadota bacterium
CAGTTTTTACTGAGCGTTGACAAGCAGAACTTATGGAAATGAGCAGTAAGAAAATTAAGATGCGATGAATCATAAGACTTTAATGAATGGTTTCTCAGTAAGACAGATTGAATCGAGATATATTCAATATTATGTGTACAGGAAATGTATATATTAATTTCTTATAAATTCTCAATTTGAAGAATATATTTTGTATAATAATTGACATATGCACCAATTTGATACCGCACTGCACAATATCAAACGACTTTACAAGCATGTTTTGCTGTTTGTAAATACAAGTCAAACGTACCTAACTAGTTGTATTCTTTTATTTTTATACGAGGAATAAATATTTGGCATAGCCTTTGCAAATTAAATTTTGTAATTAAGTTAAAACGAATATTCGTTTAAGCGAAAACTTTTGATTTGATAATTATCATAAAGTTTTAACAAAGAATGCCGTTTAATTTATGACACTCCTCAAATTGGGAGGTCTATTGACCTCCCCAAAGTTTGAGATGGAGGAAATGATGATGACAAGCAAGATACAGTTTATCGAGCGAAGGCATCAACAAATCGGACAGATGATGTTGATGTTAATCATTCTGACTGTGCTCCAAATTTCAAACCTTCATGCAGAAGAAAAACCCTATCCCGGTGAACTATATGATATAGGCACGCATCGCCTGCATATGAATTGCGTTGGCAATGGCGCTCCAACTGTCATCATTGATTCGGGAGCTGGAGGCTTTTCTCTCGAGTGGATCAACATACAAAATAATCTAGCCGAGCATACTAGAGTTTGCAGTTACGACCGCGCTGGATTAGGTTTTAGCGATCCAGGCCCAATGCCGCGAACAACTGCACAGATTGTATTTGAATTAAAAAGATTATTAGATGAAGCGAATATTCATGGTCCATATGTATTGGTTGGTCATTCATTTGGTGGATATAACATTCGTTACTTTGCTTCACTTTATCCGGAATTGGTGTCTGGCATGGTACTAGTGGATGCTTCTCATCCTCAGCAATTTAATACGGAGGAATTTAAACGTCATCAAAGAAAGAAAAAACTGAAATTTGGTAACTTATTTCCCGTTGTTTCAGCTAATTTTCCCGAGCAATATAGACATATTGCTTATTTGTTAATGGGCTCCATGAAATCAAAAATTACGGTGATGAATGAGTTGGATAACATGCATCATAGTGCTGAGCAGTTACTTGACTATGTAGAATTCAAGTCATTTGATTTTCCTGTGGTTGTGCTGACAAGAGGCAAGCGAGTGTTTCCTCATACTGAAATGGGTGATAGACGAGAAGCGAGATGGACATATTTACAAGATGACCTGGAGAATGTCAGCACACAAACCTGGCATCGCATTGCGAAACAGAGCGGACACATAGTACATCTGGATGAACCCGAAGTCGTTTCTTCAAATATATTATTTGCAGTCAATCGTGCCATCGACTATGCACATCACAAGGAAATGATTGCAAAATATGATACTCGTGTTTCCCAAATTGAAGAGATAAAACCTGTCTATAACCTTCGATTCAATTTAGATGAAACGGAATATTTGCCTTTCGCGATCATCAATTCACAGCCTGAAATCCCTCGCAGAACGGATTTTCTATTGCCAGAACCACTTAATACTGAACACCTGCACTTCTAACACTAATTTAACGCTACACAACACTTTATTCCCCTGCCAGACACGTTATAATCCGGCTCGATTTATAACCAGGTGTGGCTTTCGTGTCTGATACGATTTTTACAAAAATTTTAAACCGGGAAATACCGGCCGATATTGTTTATGAAGACGATTTATGTCTGGCGTTTAGAGATATTAATGCGCAGGCACCCATTCATATACTTGTCATTCCCAAAAAACCAATTCCTAAAGTAGCTGATGCAAAAGAAGAGGATCAGGTGTTGCTCGGCCATTTGATGTTAAAGGCAGGAGATATTGCCAGAGCTGAAGGTTATGGCGATGCATTCCGACTGGTAATGAATAATGGTGAGGCTGTCGGTCAAACTGTCTTCCACATGCATATTCATATTCTGGCTGGCAGAGACTTCACCTGGCCACCTGGCTGAACTCCGTTTCAACATCCTATATTAATATGAATTACATCACTGACGATCTCAGGATCGATAACATTAAAGCGGTGACTTCGCCTATTGAAGTGTGCGAAGAAATACCGCTAACACAAACTGCAGCCAAAACAACGGCACTTGCACGTGAAGCCATACATAATATTTTGTCTGGTAAAGATGAAAGATTAATCATGATTTCAGGTCCTTGTTCTATTCATGATGTCGACGCCGCAAAAGAATATGCGAATCGTTTCAAACCATTGATTGAAAAATATAAAGATGATTTGTTATTGATCATGCGTGTTTATTTTGAAAAACCCCGAACAACGGTTGGTTGGAAAGGCCTTATTAATGACCCATACCTTGATAACAGCTTTCAAATAAATCAGGGCATTCGTTTAGCAAGACAATTATTATTGGATCTTAATGAAATGGGTGTGGCAGCTGCGACAGAATATCTTGATTTGATCACTCCGCAATACGTAACAGATTTAATTGCCTGGGGGGCGATCGGTGCGCGAACTACGGAGAGTCAGGTACATCGGGAATTGGCATCCGGCCTTTCCTGCCCTGTTGGGTTTAAAAACGGAACCATGGGTACTACCAAGATAGCCGTTGATGCTATCGGCGCAGCAATTAGACCTCATAATTTTCTTTCCATGCGTAAAGAAGGAAATGCAGCGATATTTTCTACCAAAGGTAATCCTGACTGCCATCTCATTCTGCGCGGCGGTAAGGAACCTAATTATGATGAAGACAATGTTAATAAAGCATCAGCTGAACTCGAAAAGGCTAATCTACCTTCCAATATCATGATTGATCTGAGTCATGCCAATAGTAAGAAAAAGCATGAAGCGCAAGTTGATGTAGCTGAACATGTTGCAACCCAGATAGAAAATGGTGATAAACGCATTATCGGTATTATGTTGGAAAGTCATCTGGTAGCTGGTCGACAAGACGTTATCGCTGATGAAGAATTAACTTATGGTCAAAGTATTACTGATGCTTGTCTTGGCTGGGAAGATACTGAAAAGTTAATCGAGCGTATGGCAAAAGCTGCTAATAAAAGACTTGGCTGAGTTCAGGTATAAGCTTTTTTTCGAAAAAATAGAGAAAGAAAGTACGATATACAGGTTAGCAGAACAATGACCGAGCCTGCGGGTAAATCCGGTTCGAATGAAATCATTAATCCGCTCAGACTTAATACCAGACATATCAAGGCAGCAATAACAAACATCTTATGCAAGGAACGCGTATATTGATTAGCTATTGCTGCTGGTAGGGTTAATAAGGCAATGACCATGATTACACCTACTAGTTGAATTAATAACACAACGGATAGCGAAATAAGACATAACAGTAACAAGTAGTAAAAATGTGTATTAATACCTCGCAACCTCGCAAATTCTTCATCAAAAACACTGGCTAATAATTGCTTATAAAATATAAAACAAATACCAATAATCAATATATCCAGTACCAGCATCATTATTAAATCATTCACAGAGATTAATAATACATTACCAAACAAGTAACTCATTAAATCAACATTGTAGCCTGGCGTTACAGATAGAAATAATATCCCTATTGCCATACCGCAGGACCAGAAGGCTGCGATCAATACATCCTCCTGTTCTTTATGCTGCAAATGTATCCAACCAATCAGTAAACCAGAAATAACAGCGGCAACGATTGCGCCTATTAACGGCGATGCAGAATAAAAGTATGCGGCGCCCATACCCGCTAGCACAGAGTGTGCAATACCACCAGTCAAAAAACTGATTCGTTTTACAACAATAAAACTTCCAATGACACCACAGCCGATACTAGCCAAAACACAAGCAAGAACAGCATGTTGTAAAAAGCGAAATTCAGATAGTGCGGAAAGAAACTCCATGATCAATGACGATGGTTAATCATTTTGATTGGTTCATCATATAATTCTTCGATCATTCTTCCACTTATAGAAGCAGTATCATGACAAACGAGTGTCTTATTCAAACAGGCAACTCTATCCACATAGGCCGAAATAAAGGCAACATCATGCGATACAACAATAATTGTCATATGCTCACTATAATTTTTAAGTAAGGTAAAAATATTTTCTTCAGACTTTAAATCGATATTAGCAGTGGGTTCATCCAGTATTAAAATTTCTGGTTTACAAACCAATGCGCGCGCAATTAATACGCGTTGTAACTGACCTCCGGATAGACTACCTAGCTGTCGATCAATCAGTTGCTCTATTTCTAATGCTTGCAAAGCAGATAACGCTGATTCTTTTTCTAACGCACTGTAATTAAAAAATCTTGAGCCATTGATAACATGACCTAATAACACTGCTTCAATGACTGTAATCGGAAAATCTCTTGAAAAGGTAATATGCTGTGGCACATAGCCAATTAAACCTGACAGGTTATCAATTTGGCTATGTAAAATTTTAATCTTGCCAGTATCTGGTTTGATCAATCCAAGTATTAATTTTAGTAAGGTACTTTTACCACTGGCATTAGGACCAATAATCCCGATAAATTCATCTTCCTTTATTTGTAATGAAATATCTTCTAATACCTTAACATCACCATAACTGAAACCGACATTTTGTATATCGATAACAGTATTACTCACTGGTCAATGCTCCGACTATTATATTAGTCATTTCTCTCATTTTATTGATGTAATCGTAAGCAAGAGGATCCAGGATATAAATCTTTGCATTGATTTCACTCGCTAAAATATCTGCCGACTTATTGCTGAATTGCGGTTGCCCAAATATAGCTCTTATATCATTAGTATTCGCATACTCAATCATATTCTTTAAAGAGGCGGCTTTAATAGTTTTCCCTTTTTGCTCGATTGATACCTGTTTCAGTCCGTATCGATTAGCATAAAAATCCCATGATGGATGCGTCACGATTAACGTTCGTTTGCTTAAACTCGCAGTTTTGCTTTTTATAAACTCATCAAGTTTTGTTAGTTTTGTATTAAACTCTTTTAATCTTTTCCGATAGGTATCTGTGCGATTCGGTCTCGATGTAATAAGTGCGTCAACTATCTTCTGAGAAATTTCTTTGACATTTTCAGGGTTGGTCCAGATATGTGGATCGTCTGCATGATCATGTGAATGATGGTGCGTAGGTTCATGGTCAGTTTCAATACCTGTTTGAACAATCTTCATATCAGGATTTAATTTTCTTATCCGTTCCATCCATGCCTGTTCAAACGGGACACCAATACTGAAATAAAAATCGGCTCTTGAGATCAATGCCATTTGAGAAGGTTTAGGTTCATAAGTAGCTGGACTATCACCAGCAGTGACCATTACATAAACATCTGCCTCATCATTTGTGATTTGTTCGACAAAAAATTTTTGCGGCAAAATACTAACGATAATCTGTAGTTTTTCTTGTGCTAATACGGAATGCGTCGTAAAAAGAAAAATTAACGATATGAAAAGTCTCATGAATAGTCTCATTACAATAAAACGGAACAACTAATTACAATTTGAGCAGAGACCTGTAATCTCAACCATATCAGCTTGTATCGTAAATCCTAGATTATCAGCCTTTTCTTCAAGCAAGCTTTTAATATCATGGTCATCTAGCTCAGCCACCGCACCACAACTTTTACATATCAGAAACTGGCTATTTTTATGAGTGTCCGCCGGATTTCCACAACCTATGTAGGCATTAAGCGATTCAATCTTATGAACGAAGCCTTGTTCCTGTAAAAATTCAAGGGCTCGATACACAGTAGGCGGCGCAGAACCACTATGTTCTTCTTTTAACTGATCAAGGATGTCATATGCCTTCACCGGCTCATGGTTTTGCC
>JBCCHP010000088.1:0-5873 GCA_039028675.1 Pseudomonadota bacterium
AGTATTCTACAAACATATCGTGCTGGTTCGGGGTATAGAGAACGATAACAGTCAGTTTAGCCATTACTGCTTTATGCGTGATATCACCAGTGAATCGCTGGATGAACAGCGCATGTTGCAATCAATCAGGGCCGACTATGAGCGGTTTAATTCTCTAATCAACAATGTGCCAGGTATTGTCTATAGAGTGAATGCAAGTAATGGCTGGCAATTTGATTTTATTAGCGATGCGATAAAAGACATTCTCGGTCTTGATCCCAACCAATTCAGAAAAAATGGGCTTAAACTTTTCTATAAATATACCCATCCGGATGATATTCAGCGAATTAAGCAACACTATTTAATCGATAAGAATAAACCCGAACAGCATTTTTCTGAAGAATACCGCATGGTGTTAGAGAACAACGAAACTATATGGGTAAAAAATACAGGCACCAACTCTTACAACGCTAGTGGAGAGCTTGAATATGTTGATGGTGTAATCGTTGACATTACAAGAACTCATAATGCTGAGCATGAGGCCAGCAAAAGTGAGTTAGCTTTAACTGAATTACAGCGTATTTCCTCTGACACAGACCTGAATTTTGCAGAAAAAGTCACGAATCTACTGAAACTCGGATTGAATCAATTAAATCTGGAATATGGCATGTTTGGTTTAATTGATGGGGATGATTATGTAGTAGAGCATGCAGTTGTACCTGATTTCTCCAGGATCAAATCGGGTTATCGGGTCAACATTAAGGATTCCTATAGTTCTGAACCGATCAAGACAAGAAAATTGGTCTGTTATAAAGACGTAACGAACTCACCTTTGAGTGAAAGTCTCCCGCCTGAAAAACTGGATGCAAGAAGTTATATAGGTGCGCCTATTTTTATAAATAATAGTGTTGTCGGCACATTTTGTTTTTCAGGTATTGAGGTCAGGCAGGATGATTTTTACGAAAAAGAAATAAACTTGATACAGTTATTAAGTAACTGGGTCAGCGCCCAATTACAATTCCAGCAAGTTGAGCGTGAAAGCAAACAAAACTTACAACTTATCGAATCAGCTTTTGCGGATAGCGCTGATGCTATTTATATTAGTGATATAAAAAATGGCGAACTGATTAGTGTTAATAAACAATTTGAAAAAGTTACTGGCTATACAAAAAAACAATTAATTGGCAGTACGTCTAAAGACTTAAAGTTGTGGCGAAATGATAATGATGCAAAAGCATTCTTTGATGAAATTCAACATCAAGGAAAGATAGTTAATCGAGAAGTCAGTTTTAAGAATAAGAATGGAGAGATTAAATACGCATTACTTACCTCTAATTTAATCTGGTTTAACGAGAGACAATCTCTTTTATCTATAGCTCGTGATATTACTGCAAGCAAGCAACGTAAAAAAGAAATAGAAAAATATCAACAAGCCATTGTAAAACTCCATTCAATCTCTTCAACGAAACAACATTTTGATGATAAGGTTAGCCAGATACTTAAGTTGATTTTGTATTATCTAGACGTTGAAACAGTCCACTTTGGTAAGGTAATCAATGATCAATTCTTGATTCAATCTGTGGTTATGCAAAACGACTCACCCATAAAGATTAAATCCGGGATTGGACTCGACCGTTTTCAATGCCTTTGGGGTGTAGTAATCGATAAAGGTAAACCGATTGCCTATAAACAATTAGGCAGGAGTAAGTTTAACGATCGATACATACATCAAGACTTGGCTGTAGAATCTTATCTAGGCACACCAATTTATATCGATAATAAACCCGGTGGCGCCATCATATGTTTGTCTACCAAGGTTAGAACTAGAAAGTTTAGTAAATCTGAAATTGACTTTACATTATTAATTGCGAGTTGGATCGGTATCGAGCTCGAGCGACAAATTGCAAATAAGAAATTAATTAAAAACGAACAATCAACGCGTGATCTTTATGAAATAAGTTCAGATAGTTCGCTTTCATTCACAGATAAAGTCGATCAAATCTTGGCACTATGCGCAACTTATCTGGATGTTGAAATAGGATTGTATGGTGAATTTACTGAAGATAAATATAAGTTAATTCGCACTCATGACCAGAGTGGGCTTGGATTGAGTCCTGGTCTGGAATTAACTCGTGAAGGTTCCTATTGCGCGCAAACAGCCAGCTTGAATAAAACTGTTGCGCTTGATCATGTTGTCTATACTGACTATGCGGAATTAGCTGGCTATAAACAACTTAAGTTCGAAACCTATCTTGGTATCCCAATTGAAATAAATGGAAAAATGTTTGGCACAATTTGTTTTCTTAATAAAGCGCCGCGCCGACAAGCATTTACCATATCAGAAATAGAATTTATTCAACTGGCAGCACAATGGATTGCAACTGAACAGCAACGAATAATCTCTGAAAAAGATCGACTTGCATCCGAGCAGGCGTTGAATATGTCGGAGGGTCGGCAACAAACATTAGTTGAAATACAACCAGAGTGTGTAAAACAGATTAACGCAGATGGCGAATTAATCTATATGAATCGTTCAGGCTTGACATACATTGAAGCTGACTCACTGGAACAGGTCAAAGGTTTATGTGTCTACGATGTGGTGATAGAGGAACATCGTCAGTCATTTATCGATATGAATGCGCGTGTATTTAATGGTGAGACAGTTGAGCTCGAATTCGAAATACAAGGGTTAAAAGGGGCTCGTCGTTGGATGCAAACGGTTGCCAAGCCAATTTATAATGACTATGGAATAGTCATCGAACATTTTGCCGTCACGCGTGATATTACAGATAAAAAAGAAGATGCGCTGATCGTTGAAATGGAACGTAATGCCTATGAAATCATTACGAAAGAAGTGTCTTTGGAGAAAATGATCGATATGCTCATACTCCTGATTGAATCATATTCGCCTGACATGTACTGCTCCTTACTGTTCTATGATAAACAAAACCATCAACTCTATTCAGGCTGCTCGCCATCATTGCCTAAAAGCTATAGTAGTCAAATAGATAAAGTGCCGGTATTTGATGGTATGGGTTCATTTGGTGCGGCGGCTCATCGAGAAACATGTGTTGTCGTATCAAATATTGAGCATGACCCCTTATGGAAAGACTTTAGAAATCTCGCACTTGAACATAATTTAAAAGCCTGTTGGTCGAATCCTCTTCACTCAACTAAACGTCAACTACTGGGTGTGTTTGCTTGTTATTACAAAGAATGCAAATTACCGACGCGCTTTCAGAAAAAACTGATCTTTCGCATCACACCAATATTAAGCTATGCCATTGAGCGACATAATGCACAAGAGTCAGTAGCGATTAGTGACGAACGTTTTCGTATGACGTTTAAGCATGCGCCGATCGGCAAATTATTATTACACGATAATGGCATCATCTTTGATGCTAATCAGTCGGTTAATGAAATGTTGGGATATAGTGAAAATGAACTGATTGGTAAGGATTTTTGTGGTCTTTGTTATAACGACGGTAATGCAATTTGTTTAGATAACTTTAAAAAACTAAAACATGATGCCGCTCATGAGGTTAATTTTCAGCAACAATTTATTGATAAAAAAGGTCTGATCAGATGGGGGCAGATTGATGCTGTCTTAGTTAGTAAAAGTGCAAATAGTGATAGTTATATTATCGTACAGGTAATCGATATTACTGATCGCGTTCTGTATGAACAAAATTTACAAAGCAAAACACGGGCACTAAAAGTCATTAATGAATGTAATCATGGTATCAGGCATATTGATCAATTTGAGCAGTTATTAAATTATGCCTGCGATATCTTAGTTAATACTGGTGGATACCGTTTTTGTTGGGTGGCACTACCTGTTCTTGATGCAGACCATTCAATAAGACCGATTGCATATGCAGGTTATGAAGATGGTTATCTACAAAATAGATTTACCTGGGGAGAAAGTGAGACGGGTAATGGTCCTCTCGGAAGATGTATTAAAAATCATACTCCTGTAATTATTCGAAATACTTCAACCGATAACACTTTTTTGCCCTGGAAAGAAGATGCTATGGCGAGAAGTTATCGCTCAGTAGTCGCCCTTCCTTTATTAATCAATCCCAGTTTAACGGCTGCGCTATTAATTTATTCTGATAAAACTGGCGCTTTTAATGAAGATGAAGTCAACCTGCTCTCAACCCTTGCCAACAACCTTACGCATGCAATACGCAACCTAGAGATAAAAAAACAGAAGATAGCAACTGAGAAACAACTCATAGCCAATGAAGAAAAGTACCGAATGTTGGTTAATGATAGCGGTGCGATAGTTTGGGAAGTGTCCTTGCCTGATTATCAATTTACCTTTGTCAGTAATGCAGCAAAAAATATACTCGGTTATGAAATCGAAGATTGGTACAAAAAGGATTTCTGGGCTGCAAACATGCATCCTAATGATAAAGAGAAAGCGGTTAATTATTGTAAGTCACAGACTGAACAAGGTAATGATCACGAGTTTGAGTATCGTATGGTCAAAAAGGATGGTTCAGTTATCTGGATAAATGACATCGTCAATATTGTTTTTGATAAACATAACAAAGCAATAAAGCTACGCGGTTTGATGATTGATATCACTGCCAGAAAAGATATGGAAGAAGCACTTAAAATTAGCGAAGAACGTTTTTCACTGGCAATGCAAGGAGCCAGTGATGGTCTATGGGATTGGGATCTAACTTCGAATCAGATTTATTTTTCACCTCGATGGAAATCGATGCTGGGTTATGAAGAAAATGAGATATCGGCTAGTGTTGAACAGTTTACAGACCTGTTACATCCCGATGATGTTGAAAAGACTTTTCAACATATTGATGACTTTCAAAATGATAAGGTCAATACATATAGTATTCAATTTCGCATGCGTCATAAACAAGGACACTATCTGGATATTCTTTCCAGAGGATTTGGTGTTAAGAATGATGATGGAACACTCACTCGTATGGTCGGTACACATACCGATACTTCAGAAAATACTCGACTATCAAGACAACTTGAATATCAGGCGAGTCATGATGCACTGACATCGCTAGTCAACCGGGTTGAATTTGAAAAAAGGTTACAACGTTTAGTCGAAAATCAGTCAATACAAATCCCGGGTCATGCGGTTTGTTATCTGGATCTGGATAATTTCAAAGTCATCAATGATACTTGTGGTCATCTGGCTGGCGATGCGATGCTAAAGCAGCTTAGTGAAATGCTTCTGGCGGCAGTGCGAGGTAGAGATACTCTGGCTCGGCTTGGGGGTGATGAGTTTGCTATCCTGATGGAGCATTGTTCTGTCACACAAGCTCAAACTGTTGCAGAGAAAATTTTATCGATTGTTCAGGATTTCAGATTCTCCTGGGATGGTTATAAGTTTACTGTTGGTGTCAGTATTGGATTGGTACCGATTAACGAGGCCAGTGGCAATGTCAATGATATATTGGCTGCTGCTGATACAGCCTGCTACATGGCTAAGGATGCCGGTCGAAATTGTATTCATGTCTTCTCCCCTGATGATGCAGAACTGGAAAAACGAAGAGGGGAAATGCAATGGGTAGCGCGTATCAATCAGGCGATGGAAGAGGATTTATTTTGTCTATTTTATCAAGATGTAATGCCGATTAACTTTCAGGATGAACAAATAAAACAACGACGTTTTGAAATTCTTGTCCGAATCAGAACTAATGACGGGGGTTATGTGTTGCCAGGGGCATTTTTACCTGCTGCTGAGCGTTATAATCTATCCACCAAGATTGATCTCTGGGTAATTAATGAAACACTGGATTGGTTATCAGGAAATGAAGGCTTACTCGATAAAATTGAGAGTTGTGCAATCAATATTTCAGGTCACTCATTAGGACAACAGTTTTTTCTGAATTACTGTCTGGACAAAATTA
>JBCCHP010000089.1:0-5863 GCA_039028675.1 Pseudomonadota bacterium
CCCGGAACCTGGCCAACCTTTCGAAGTTGCCGAAGGGGTATTTTGGTTGCATATGCCCATGCCCATCTCGCTCGATCATATAAACCTGTGGTTGCTAAAAGATGATCCGGGATTTTTCATGGCTTGGGAGTTGACACTACCCTGCTCTATCGAGGCGATCTATTCCTTCGTGGATTTGACTATGACCTTCGTATAACACTCGCGGAAGAGATGCGAAAGAAAGGGATTAATATTGTATTTAATTCCAATATCGCCCTGATCGAAAAAGAGAATGATCATTTAATTGCCAAATTAGAGGATGATAGCCAGTTAGAAGCCGACATGATTATGTATGCAACGGGAAGAAAACCGATGATAGCGAATCTGGGCCTGGAAAATATAAATATTAACGTAGATGAAAAAGGTGCTATTCAAGTAAACGAAGAATATCAAACCAATGTGCCATCTATTTATGCAATCGGTGATGTGACTGATCGCGTTCAACTCACTCCCGTTGCATTGGCAGAGGGTATGGTACTGGCACACCGTTTATATGGAGGTAAAGATGGAGTAGTAGATTATAACGACATACCTACTTGTGTTTTCAGTCAACCCAATATGGGAACGGTTGGCTTAACAGAAGAAGAAGCAAGAGATAAATATGATGATGTTGCAATTTATAAATCTAAATTTACACCGATGAAACTATCGCTCACGAATAGTGATGAAAAAACTTTAATGAAACTCATTGTGGATAAAGCAACAGACAGGGTGGTCGGTGTACATATGCTTGGGCCAGATGCCGGAGAAATTATTCAGGGAATAGGTATTGCGATAAAAGCAGGTGCCACCAAAAAAATATTTGATTCTACTATAGGTATTCATCCAACAGCTGCAGAAGAATTTGTAACGATGAGAGAACCTGTAGAAAATTAGATAGTCACAGTGAATTATTTTTCTTTGTATAATAAAAAAACTGTTTATTCTCTTTTATTAGTATTTATTTTCTTTTTAGATGATATCTATGCCAGTGAAGTCAATGTATGTCTTAACTTAACTATCGTAACTAAACCTACCCAGACTCAATCAGAATCTAAAATTTATACAGATCAGATTGACACCCTAAAGAATCAAGTACAACAAGTTGAAAAAGCATTCAAATTTAATGAGTCTCGGAATTGTCCAGTAATCAATATAACAATAGAAAATATAGTGCAAATATCCTGGAAGGAGGCATTAAATTTTAGTGTCCCTCTTGATCAAAAATTTAATGAAAATACCGAAGAGTATAAAAAAAGAAAAAAAACCGAGCTCGAAAAAAAAATATTAGCTCTTGATCATAAGATGAAAGCAAATGACGACTTTAATGAGCATGATTTTTTGCTTGCGCGACCAGGTCTTATTCTTCTTGAAGCAAAAAAATTGAACATACAAAATAGTAATTCCGGGTCGATATTGATCGCTCTGGAGAATATAAAAAACAAATTAAAATTGATTGATCCTGAAGATAAACAACTGAAAAGAGAAAAGTCAATTATCGAAAAATACAAAAAAATAGATGATAAAAGTGCAAAGTCATGGAGTGATGGCATATTACTTCTATGGAATGATATCGAAGTTCAGGATGTATCAACTGAAGCAAGAAATATGCTTCGCTTTACTCAACAACCTGATAATCAATGCATTAATATATTCAGCGTACCTTCTAGTCAATCACCATCAAAAGGCACGAAAGAAGTAGAGATAAATGGAGATTGGAGTCATCGAGGTGGCGCAGCATTATCAAAAGAGTTTTTTCCATTGACAACCGCTGGGAATGGCCATGCAATTATTCTCACGCAAAATATCAGCCCCGGCGAATATCGACTGGCGCATGAACTTGGGCATATATTAATCGGTACAAGGAATGCCCATCAAAACAAACAAGCAAAAGATTTGATGTACGAGAAGAGTGAAGGTGGTTCGTTTTTATCTAATGAAGAATGTCAAAGAATTAACGACTATCTACAATAATTTTTTGCTATGATTAAATCTCAAATTTAGTATTACAGGTGTTTTTATCAATGAATGTAGTTAGACCAATACTCATTATTTCAATTATATGTTTGCCTGCGCTGCTACTAGCAGCGAGTAACCAAGTGACAATCAAAACGGATGCAAACTATCGTTATATTGAATCAAATGGCATTCCTGATCATACAACCGGTCGTTTTCCAAATTCGGGTAATCCTAATGCAATAACAGAACAGGAACATAGTTATCGAGTAACACTCAATCCAAAAAAAACTGACAAGAAAACCAGCATAAAAATAGCTGGCGTAGCAAAGAACGGTGTGCCCATGGAACCTGGAACTGCAGAGTTCTGGAATCGAGATCGTTCCAGTGGTTGGAATATACAAGCCTTTGCCAGCGGCGTTAATCTCGGCATTGATTCGAATAATGCACATGTACAACCAACAGGGAGTTATCACTATCATGGTAAGCCTACTGGGATCATCAATAAATCCAGTGATACTTTGGTTGGCTGGGCTGCTGATGGTTTTGAAATTCACTATCTTGGTAGCAAAGCGAAATCTTCCTATAAATTAAAATCTGGTACTCGCTCCTCTGGGCCAGGTGGAAGTTACGATGGCACCTATGATCAAGATTGGGAATATGCAGCAGAACATGGCAATCTGGATGAATGTAATGGTGGTGAACTGAATGGTAGCTATGCTTATTTCATAACCGATAGTTATCCTTTTATACAGCGCTGTGTATTTGGAACGCCTGATGGGAGTTTTACAAAACGCGGTGGTGGTGGAGGACCGGGTGGTCCAGGCATGCGTGGTGGAGATGATCGAAGAGGTCCACCGCCAAGACATGGCGATCGGGATCGACCGCCGCCACCTAGATATTAATTTTTAATACAAAACTAACTTCCTGCCGAGAGAGCAACTCTCGGTACGGCTGATAATAATTTTTTTGTATATTCATTTTGCGGGTTTTGTAGTACATCATTTACTGCTCCCTGCTCCACTACACAACCCTTATACATCACCGCTACATAGTGAGCGATGTATTCCACAACACTAATATTATGTGTGATGAATAAATAACTGATCTTATATTCTTGCTGCAGATCTTTTAATAATGCAAGTATTTGTGCCTGAACAGAAACATCAAGTGCACTGGTTGGTTCATCACAAATAATTAATTTCGGTTTGAGTGCCAATGCCCGGGCTATACAAATTCGTTGTCGTTGTCCCCCCGAAAATTCATGTGGATAACGGTATTGATGCTCAGGCAATAGCCCAACCTGTTGTAGTAGTTCTGCTGTAAGCTTATCTCTCTCAACGCGACTCTGACCTATACCTTGTGCAAGCATACCTTCCTGTAAAATATCACGCACCATCATGCGAGGGTTCATTGATGAATAAGGATCCTGAAAAACAATCTGAATATCTGAACGTTTCTCACGCATGGCATCATTATCCAGAGTGGATAAATCCTCACCATTAAATAGTATTTTTCCATCTGTGGTTTGCAGAAGTTGTAATATCCCTTTACCCATTGTTGTTTTGCCAGAACCAGATTCACCTACGACGGCTACAGTTTCACCTTCATTAACGTCGATTGATACTCCATCAACTGCACGCACATGATCTACAACACGTTTCAAGATGCCTTTACGTATTGGATAATATACTTTCAAATCAGATACATTTAACAAGGGTTGCTTATCACTATTATCAACCTCTACTTCTCCTTGTTCTGCTACACGTTTTTCCCAACTTGGAATGGCATCAAATAATTGATGGGTATAGGGGTGCTCAGGTTTCGCAAATAAATCATCTTTTGTTTTTGCTTCTACAATTACGCCTTGCTTCATGACTGCAATATGGTCTGCCATTTGTGCAGCAACACCTAAATCATGTGTGATAAATAGAATCCCCATACCTGTTTTTTGCTGTAGATCATTTAACAGTTCCAATACTTGAGCCTGAATCGTAACATCCAGAGCGGTTGTCGGTTCATCAGCGACCAATAACTCTGGTTCACCTGCTAGCGCAATGGCAATCATAATACGTTGCTTCATGCCACCGGAAAATTGATGAGGATATTCATTCACACGTCGATCGGGTTCAGGAATACCAACTGCGTCTAGCAATTCAATACTACGTGCAATGCTTTGCTTTTTATTCAAACCCTTATGACGTAACAAGGTTTCCTGTATTTGTTGCCCAGCAGTTAACACCGGGTTGAGCGAACTTTGTGGTTCTTGAAAGATCATGCCAATACCGCCGCCACGAATATCTCGCATATTTTTTTCAGGTAATTGAAATAAGGATTTATCGTTTAATATTACTTCACCATGACTAACGTTTGCCGCTGGCGGTAACAAACGCATAATAGACATCGCAGTAATCGACTTTCCGCTGCCAGATTCGCCTAACAGGACAAAGGTTTCACCCTTATTAATGGTAAAGCTGACATCGTCAACAACTTTTACTGCATGCTCACCATGACCAAATTGAGTCGTTAAGTTTCTGACTTCTAATATGCTGCTACTCATTACTCTATTTCCGGTAATACTCTGGGTCTTCGTTGCTCATCCAGTGCAACATAGCTCACCACTGCCTCAGTGACTTTGACGATTTCTAAATTACTGGGATTGCGTTCTGCAAATACATCTACCTTAACAGTAATGGATGTCTTCCCGGTTTTTATAATGTCTGAATAACAACTGATCACATCACCCACGAATACTGGTTCATGAAATTCAACTGAATCAATACCTACCGTGACAACCCGCCCTCGCGCACGTTCCAATGCCGGGATCGCTGCCGCAATATCAATCTGCGACAAAATCCAGCCACCAAATATATTCCCACCTGGATTGGTATCTTTTGGCATAGCGACAACACGTATTGCAGGCATTCGGCCCTCAGGTAACGCGACAGAATCACTGTTCAAACTATATCCCTCTCAAACGCGGATCAAATGCGTCTCTGACTGCATCTGCAAATAAATTTGCAGCCAGAACCAGCACAAACATAAAAATAAAGGCCGCCGCTAGCGACCACCATACGATTGGATCTCTTGCCATTTCCAGTCTGGCGCTATTAATCATATTGCCCCAACTATACATACTGGGATCTACACCGATATTAATATAAGACAAGACTGCTTCTGCTAGTACGAGACCACTAAAATCCAGCACAATTGAAATCATCACTATATGCATCACATTGGGTAATAGGTGACGCAACATTACGGTAAAGTTACCGACACCAAATGCCTGCGCAGCTTGCACATAATCAACCTCTCTTAATTTTAAGGTTTCAGCTCTTAATAAACGACAAAGTCCTGTCCAACTGGTAATACCTAAAATAATGCATAAAAATAATAAACGCAGGTCAGCGCGCTGCTCAATACTGGTAAAGTCTGCTTCATGTTTACCGATATAGACTTGCAATAATAATATTGAAGCCGCTATCAATAATACGCCGGGGATTGAGTTTAGAGTTGTATAAAGGTATTGAATGACGTCATCGATCCAGCCACGAAAATAACCTGCCATCAACCCCATCAAAATAGCAAAAGGCAACATAACAAGCGTTGTTAACGTACCAATCACCAGGCCAGTTCGAATACTTTTTATTGCCTGATACATGACATCTTGCCCTACCTTGTCCGTACCGAGAATATGATAATGACCTGACAATTGTAAGATGATGCTGAAAGTAACAAGCAAAAAACTAATAGTAAGCAAAATCGCATACCATGGTACATCGAACTGATTTTGATAAACCTTTTGCACGATATGCATACCATTCATCTGCAACCGTTTCACTTGCATGATTACAAATGCAATAAACAATAAGAAACTAATAAATAAACC
>JBCCHP010000090.1:0-5833 GCA_039028675.1 Pseudomonadota bacterium
CTCCGGCATAAGTCTCCCTAGGGATACCGATCTTCATCGCTAATACCTCAATATTTAAGGAAAAATTTTGAATTTAATTTATTTTTGATGCTAACAGGCAAGTTATTTATGAACAACTATAAAGAATTATTCTCAACATGCTTCTCGCTCTTGCTCAATATATATTATTTCGGCCAAAAAAAAACCCGGCACATTGCCGGGCTTTTTAAAAAACCACTAAAAACTAATCATCACCAGAAAATGCGGCTAGCAAATTCAGTAAATGTTGGAACAAAATAATAATGTCCAAATACAAAATTTTTCCTTAAATATTGAGGTATTAGCGATGAAGATCGGTATCCCTAGGGAGACTTATGCCGGAGAAAAACGTGTCGCAACG
This sequence comes from Pseudomonadota bacterium, assembly GCA_039028675.1. Taxonomy (GTDB): domain Bacteria; phylum Pseudomonadota; class Gammaproteobacteria; order Eutrophobiales; family Eutrophobiaceae; genus JANQNX01. The sequence goes on from JBCCHP010000090.1 coordinate 380, forward strand.
ACACCTGAAGTAATCGGCTGGCTACAAAAATTAGGTTATGAAGTCGCAGTTGAGTCTGGCGCTGGAGTTCATGCAAATTTTAATGACGAAGTTTACAGTGAAGCTGGGGCTGAAATTATTGATGGGCAACAAGCTTTATGGGATGTGGCGGATATTGTGCTAAAAGTGCGTGCGCCGGATGACACGGAAGTGAGTTATCTTAAGGAAGGTAAAACCCTGATCAGTTTTATCTGGCCAGCCCAAAATGAAGAATTAATGCAGAAACTGGCTGAGACCAAAGCAAATATACTTGCAATGGATAGTGTGCCGCGTATTTCGAGGGCTCAAAAAATGGATGCATTGAGCTCAATGGCTAATATTGCCGGTTATCGTGCAGTTATCGAGGCATCACATCATTTTGGCCGGTTTTTTACTGGCCAGATTACGGCAGCGGGCAAAGTTCCACCAGCGAAAGTATTGATTATCGGTGCAGGTGTTGCAGGTTTGGCTGCTATTGGTGCCGCTAACAGTTTGGGAGCAATTGTGCGTTCATTTGATACTCGGCCAGAAGTGAAAGAGCAGGTTGAAAGTATGGGTGCGGAATTTCTGATGCTGGATTTTGAAGAAGATGGCTCAGGCGAAGGTGGTTATGCGAAAGTCATGAGCGATGAGTTTATTGCAGCTGAAATGACGTTGTTTGCCGAGCAGGCAAAAGAAGTCGATATCATCATCACTACTGCCCTGATTCCAGGTAAACCAGCGCCGAAACTCATAAGTGAAGAGATGGTTAACTCAATGAAAAACGGCAGTGTCATTGTCGATTTGGCTGCCGAGCAAGGAGGTAATTGTGAATTAACCGTTCCGCATGAAGTAACTGTTACTGATAATGGCATAACTATTATTGGCTATGCCGATTTACCCAGTCGATTACCTACTCAATCCAGTCAACTCTATGCAACGAATTTACGTCATTTATTGACTGATATGACACCTGAAAAAGATGGCAATCTGGCAATTGATATGGAAGATGAAGCAATTCGCGGCGCCACTATCATTAATGCCGGAGAAATCACCTGGCCGCCACCGCCGCCAAAGTTATCAGCTGCACCAGCGCAAGCGACCACACCAGAACCAGTAGCGCCGCCAGAGCCGAAAAAGACGAGTCCATTATTGAGGATGTTACCTATTGCAATCGGTGCAGCCGCCTTATATTGGTTAGGCACATGGGCGCCTGCTTCATTTATGCAGCACTTTACTGTATTTGTTCTCGCCTGTTTTGTTGGCTATATGGTGATTTGGAATGTCACACCATCATTACATACACCATTAATGAGTGTAACTAATGCGGTTTCGAGCATTATTATTATTGGGGCATTGATACAGATATCCTCACCCGGTTTATTCTTGACCGCCCTCGCCGCTTTCGGTGTTTTTATTACCAGCATCAACATATTTGGTGGCTTCGCAGTCACACAACGTATGTTGCAGATGTTTCGTAAGTAGGAGGATGTCATGTCAGAAGGGTTAGTCACTGTTTCATATATCGGAGCGACCATCCTCTTTATTTTAACTCTGGGTGGTTTAAGTAATCAGGAAACTGCGCGACGCGGAAATATATACGGTATCGTGGGTATGACATTAGCCGTACTCGCCACTGTTTTCGGTCCACAAGTTTCAGGCATTAGTAGTTATATCATTATTTTTGTCATGATGGCTGCGGGTGCTGCAGTGGGAATTGTTCTCGCTCGCAAGGTTGAAATGACGCAAATGCCGGAACTGGTTGCAATATTACATAGCCTGGTTGGCTTAGCAGCTGTTCTAGTGGGTTATGTCAGTTTCATGGGTGATTCCGGTTCGTACGAAGGCGCAGAAAAAGTTATACATGAAGTAGAGATTTATATCGGCATTTTGATTGGTGCTGTGACTTTTTCCGGATCAGTTATCGCTTTCGGAAAATTGAGCGGCAAGATTGGCGGAAATCCGTTGTTACTCCCGGCAAGACATTGGCTTAATCTTAGCTTGTTATTAATCACAATATGGTTAGGGTCCTGGTTCTTAAGCGCTGCGGAAGCTGGCAGTGCGACTGCATTCATCCCGTTAATTCTGATGACCATTATCGCTCTCGCTTTTGGTGTACATATGGTGATGGCAATTGGTGGTGCCGATATGCCAGTCGTAGTTTCAATGTTGAATAGCTATTCAGGTTGGGCAGCATCCGCCACTGGGTTCATGTTATCGAATGATTTGTTGATTGTCGTAGGCGCCCTGGTTGGAAGCAGTGGTGCAATTTTAAGTTACATTATGTGTCGAGCGATGAATCGTCATTTTATAGCTGTGATCGCAGGCGGATTCGGTACCACAACTGGCGGAGGTGGTGGTAGTGATGAAGAACAAGGTGAAGTACAACCAGTTGAAACTGATGAAGTTGCACAGATGCTAGCAGATGCAAGCGAAGTAATGATCATTCCTGGCTATGGAATGGCAGTCGCTCAAGCGCAACATACCGTAAATGAAATTACGCAAGCGCTACGAAAAAAAGGAGTTAATGTAAGATTCGGTATTCATCCGGTTGCTGGTCGAATGCCTGGTCATATGAATGTCTTATTGGCAGAGGCGAAAGTGCCTTACGATATTGTATTTGAAATGGATGAAATAAATGAGGATTTTCCTGACATTGATGTGTCAGTTGTTATCGGGGCAAATGATATCGTTAATCCTTCTGCACAAGAAGATCCAAACAGTCCAATTGCAGGGATGCCAGTGCTTGAATGTTGGAAAGGAAAAACAACGATTGTCTTGAAGAGAAGTATGGCCACCGGCTATGCAGGTGTCCAAAACCCGTTATTTTTTAAGGAAAATACCAGAATGTATTTTGGCGACGCAAAAGAAAGTTTAGATGCTGTTTTAAAAAATATTACCAGTGATTAATTTGGGGGAAAGAGTATGGACAACAAAATCGTTTTAATCATCATCTCAATTCTACTCGCACCTCTTGCGGTATTTTTAAAAAAAGGGACAGGAAAGGATCTTGTTATTAATATCGTATTATGTTTCTTGATGTATATACCTGCGGTAGTCCATGCAATCTGGATCGTAACTAAATAAAAATTTTTCAATTCCTATAGGAAAAGAAATCGTTTATTTAATTGCATTAATAATAGCTTGATTACGCATATAAGGTCTTAATACATCAGGCACTATAATATTGCCATTCTCATCTTGGTAATTTTCCATAATCGCGATTAATGTTCTACCTACAGCGAGAGCAGAACCATTCAGCGTATGTATTAATTCTGGTTTATTAGAATCAGATCTTCGATAGCGGGCTTTCATGCGCCTTGCTTGAAAGGCTTCAAAATTACTGCAAGATGAAATTTCGCGATACTTTTCTTGTCCCGGCAACCATACCTCCAAGTCATAGGTTTTAGCTGCCGAGAAGCCAAGATCACCACCACATAAGGAAACGACACGATAAGGCAGTTCCAGCTTTTGCAAGATCACTTCAGCATGACCAGTTAACTCCTCCAGTACATCATAAGAGCTTTCAGGATTTACCATCTGCACTAATTCAACCTTCTCAAACTGATGCTGTCTGATCATTCCACGTGTATCTTTACCATAAGAACCAGCTTCACTACGAAAACAAGGAGAATGACAAACATATTTTCTTGGTAAACTATTACCGTTAAATATTTCATCCCTTGCCAAATTGGTGACGGGTACTTCTGCAGTAGGGATTAAATAAAACTCTTGTTCGTTTACAAAAAATAGATCTTCAGAAAATTTGGGTAATTGCCCGGTTCCCATTGCACTATCAGAGTTAACAAGATAAGGGACATTAATTTCCTGATAACCATGTTCTTCTATATGAGTATTCAACATAAATTGAATTAATGAACGATGCAATCTCGCAATATCTGCATGCATAATGACAAATCGGGCACTGGTAATTTTTACCGCAGACTCAAAATCAATCATGCCAAGACTTTCTCCTAAATCCACATGATCTCTGGCATTAAAATTGATTTCTTTTGGATTACCCCAGCGTCGTATCTCGATATTATCTTGCTCATCTTTTCCTGGTGAAACAGATTCATGTGGTATATTCGGGATACCTATTAAGATTTCATTTAACTTAATCTGTATCTGTTCAAGTGCTTCTTCACTGTCATCCAATTTATTTTTTATTGTTGCCACTTCATCCATGACAGATTGTGCATCACCACCTTGCCCCTTGATTTTGCCAATCTCTTTTGATATTGAATTTCTGAGAGATTGCAGTTCCTGAGTCTGCATCTGAATCAATTTTCTTTTTGATTCAAGTTCATTAATCGTTTCTATATCGAGTTCTAATCCACGTTTTCTTAATGCCTTTGCAACTTCTGCGAGTTCATTACGTATTAATTGAGGGTCTAACATGCTATTTCTCTAGTCATTAAATGGTTGTTTGTCTGGTCAGGAACATTCCTACCCAACAAACAAAAAGACAGGAAAATACAGAGACGAAAATGTTTATCAACGCTTTGCTCGTATCACCACTTTCAAATAACGTGATTGTTTCAAATGAAAATGTAGAGAAAGTGGTAAATGCACCAAGCACTCCAATGATGATAAACGAGCGCCATTCTTGTGATAATTCTGCGCGTTCTATCATCAGCACATAAACAACGCCAATTAACAGCGAACCTATAACATTTACAAGTAGAGTACCATAAGGGAAACCCTTACCTAAAAGCTGTTGCGCTCCAACACTCATGCCATAACGACATAAAGCACCAATAGCACCACCACACGCAATAAATATGATATTCAACATGATCAGTTATTAGATTGTTTGGCTTTTTTATCCAATTCTCGGAGAGAAGCAAGTTTCTCTGCAATTTTAATTTCCAGTCCTCGATTTACTGGATGATAATATTCTTTTACCGACATATCATCAGGGAAATAATGCTCCCCTGCTGCATAAGCATCATCTTCATTATGTGCATATCTGTAGTCTTTGCCATAATCAAGTGATTTCATTAATTTTGTAGGCGCATTACGTAAGTGCAATGGCACTTCTCTTGACCCTGATTGTTTCGCATCCTTCATTGCTAGCTTATAAGCAGAGTAAACTGCATTACTTTTTGCAGCGCAGGCAAGGTAAACTATGGCTTGCGCAATTGTTAGCTCGCCTTCAGGTGACCCAAGTCGCTCTTGTGTTTCCCAGGCATCCAATGCCAGTCTAATCGCTCTTGGATCGGCATTGCCAATATCCTCTGAAGCCATTCTTACTACACGCCGTGCAATATATAGAGGATCACAACCACCATCAATCATACGAGTAAACCAATACAATGCAGCATCAGGATTCGAGCCTCTAACGGACTTATGTAATGCAGATATTTGGTCATAAAAAGCTTCGCCACCTTTATCAAAGCGTCTTAATGAGCCGTCTTTAAGTACTTCATTTAATAGCAGCTCTGAAATCTTTCC
>JBCCHP010000091.1:0-5808 GCA_039028675.1 Pseudomonadota bacterium
CTCGAACCTCTAACCCCCGGCTTAGCTTACCATCTACATCTTTCGATGCCTTGAGTTATATCAAGTTTGTGGTCTGGACTATCTCTTCACCATCACAGGTGTCGCACGTATAGTCTCTACGGAACCCTCCTATAATCAGATACTAATTTAACTTTTCTAGTCTGATTATTTTTTGGTGCTTCGACTCTTAAAGTAACTGATCGATTAAATTCAGAAGGATTAAAGTAATAACATTCATCTGTATCAGGACAATATACACAATAGATATCAATTTCTTTCTTATCTACCGCATGCATGTGTGTACCATTTTTATCTGCCCAACAAGAGCGAAAATGTACAGTAATGCTGCCAGTCTTATCTACAGACTTATATTTAACCTGAATCCTCAGGAATTTTTTATCTTTATACGCAACCAAATCAAATGGCGCATGCTCAGTTAATGGATCTAATATTAAAAATCCTTGCTCGAATAAATCGAGTTGAGCCTTTAAAACACCGAGGTCTCCCTTCTGCTTGGTATGATGCATATTTTTAATATGCATAATAGCAATGGATGGGTCAACCATCGGTTTCCTCGGGATTGCCATCAGCAAAGTATAAACTCTCTGTTAAGGTTTCCCCGATACAGTGCGATCCACTTTATGAGTTCTTTTTACTCATAAAGGCTCCTATTTCGAACCTAAGTTCGTACTTAAAGGCCGGTGCTCTATCCGGTTGAGCTACAGGCGCATTCGAATCTTCAGACTTAAATTGGTCGGGGAAGAGGGATTCGAACCCCCGACCCTCTGCTCCCAAAGCAGATGCGCTACCAGACTGCGCTATTCCCCGATTTGTAAACTATCTCCAGCCTCTAACAGGACGTGCGATAATACGCCCAGTGTGGAGTCAGGTCAATTTTCAATTAAACTCGAAAATCAACTAGTTACGTCGCCAAATTGTACCTTGCGGCGTATCCTCCAGACTGATATTCATGGCGGTTAATTGGTCTCGAATTTCATCGGCACGCGCGTAATCTTTATTGGCTTTTGCAGCCGCTCTTTCGTCGATGAGTTGATCGATTTCGACACTATTACCATCAGCAGTTGCACTTGATTGCAAAAAGTCATTCGGTTCATCCTGTAAAAGCCCTAATACAGCAGCTAGTGTTACCAACGTCATTGCAATATTTTTGGCGGGTGCCGCATGTTTATCGGTTGCTTTATTTAAGTCTCTGGCAAGTTCATGTAACAAGGCAATGGATTTAGGTGTATTAAAATCATCATTCATAAATGAATTAAATTCTTCCATCCGGTTCTGTTCAACTTCACCACCTTCTATGTCGATATCGCGTAGGGCAGTATACAAACGCGTCAAGGCTGCCTTGGCATCTTCGAGATTATCAATCGAATAATTGAGAGGGCTGCGATAGTGACTGGACAGGATAAAAAATCGTACGACTTCCGGTCTGTATTCTTTTAATACCTCACGCACGGTAAAAAAATTATTCAGCGATTTAGACATTTTTTCTTCGTTAATTCTAACAAAGCCGTTATGCATCCAAACATTGACGAAGGTTTTACCCGTTGCGCATTCTGTTTGTGCTATTTCGTTTTCATGATGTGGAAATTGCAAATCCTGTCCTCCACCATGAATATCAAAATGTTCGCCGAGGCAATAGGTGGACATGGCTGAACATTCAATATGCCAACCGGGACGTCCCTCTCCCCATGGTGATGGCCAGCTTGGCTCACCTTCTTTTGCCGCTTTCCACAAAACAAAATCCAGCGGGTCTTGTTTTTCGTCGTTGACGTCAACGCGCTCGCCTGCTCTTAGCTCATCAAGCTGCTTACCTGATAACGCACCATAGGTCGCATAAGATTTGACATCAAAATACACATCGTTGTTATTGCCAACATATGCATGTTTATTATTTACCAACTCTTCAATCATATTAATGATTTGCTGCATATATTCGGTTGCCTTGGGTTCAGCATCAGGTGTCATCACTCCCAAAGCTGAAGAATCAGCATTCATTTCCTGTATATAACGTTCAGTCAGTTCTGCAATAGTTTCTTTGTTTTCACTGGCGCGCTTGATGATCTTGTCATCAATATCAGTAATATTTCTTACATAATTCACGTCATAACCCAGGTGTCGCAGGTGCCTTGCGACCATATCAAACACCACCATCACCCGTGCATGACCCACATGACATAAGTCATACACCGTCATACCGCAGACGTACATACGAACCTTGCCTTCGTCAATCGGTGTAAACGGCTCTTTCTTGCGGGTTAGCGTATTGTAGATTTGTAACACTGGAATGACTGAGTTAGTTTTCGGGGTTGTTTTTTTGAGGTCGCTTGACAATATTTGCTTTTATGCGAGATATATCGCTGACAGTAAATAGCAGCGCATCTTAGCGGAAAGGTTACAATACGACAAAAGGATTTTGTCATCATTTCACAAGCAGGCATAATCAAGGCAAATCCATATCCATCAGGAAATTGTCATGAAAGTAAAAATGCAAACCACGCTTGGCCCCATCACTATTGAGCTGGATTCAGAAGCAGCACCGATTACCGTGAAAAATTTTATTGATTATGTTGAAAGCGGCTTTTATAGCGGGACGATTTTTCATCGTGTAATAAAAGATTTCATGATTCAGGGCGGTGGTTTGGATAAGGATATGAATATGAAAACCACCAAAGCATCGATACAAAATGAAGCCAATAACGGTTTGAAGAATGAATATGGGACGATCGCCATGGCAAGAACGGCATCACCACATTCTGCTTCCGCACAATTTTTCATCAATACTGAGGATAATCCCTTTCTCGATTTTCAATCTGAGCATGATGACGGCTGGGGTTACTGTGTATTTGGTAAGGTTGTAGAAGGTATTGAAGTGGTTAATGCAGTAGAAGACAAACCAACGATAACGCGCAATGGCCATCAAGATGTGCCTGAAGAAATGATAGAAATTGAATCGATGGAAGTATTATCAGAAGAAACATGACTGTTGCCGCATGACGACATTATTTATCTCTGATCTTCATCTGAGTGAAGCCAGACCAGAGAAACTTGCGCTTTTCAGACAACTTTTAACTGGACCGGCTCTGCAGGTTGATACCTTATATATATTAGGTGATTTGTTTGAGGCATTCTGGATAGGTATCGATGATAAGCGCCCACCTAATCCGGAAATCATAGCTATCCTGAAAAACTACTCGACACAAGCAAATACAAAGTTGGTCATGATTAGAGGTAATCGGGATTTTCATCTCGATGCTCGCTTTGCCTCAGCAACCGGATGCTCATTAGTTGACGATCCACAAGTGATATCGGTGGATGACGACAATGTATTGATTATGCATGGCGATACTTTATGCACAGATGACAAAGACTATCAGCGTTGGCGAAAATTTATCAATCATTCAGTAATAAAATGGATGAATCTTCGTTTGCCCTTTTCTATCAGGAAAAAAATTTCTACCGACGTTAGAAGCTATACCGTCGAACAAACTAAAAATAAATCATCTGAAATTACTGATGTAAATGAATCTACTGTTATTCAGGAAATGGAAAAACATCAGGTAAAGATTCTAATCCATGGTCATACTCATCGTCAGGCCATGCATGATGTCAACTTATCAAGTGGATCTGGAAAACGTATCGTACTGGGAGATTGGTATAAAAAAGATTCGATTTTAATAAAAGATACTAATGGCTATCGATTTGAACGGGTCGCTGATTATATCTCGAATAATTAACCTAACTTACCAGACAATGTCATGACAGCGATAATCGCTAACCAGATTACCAAGGTGCGATTAATGAGTGATTTTGTCTCTTCGATCCAATAAGCAGCATTATTATCTGATAGCTGCATATCGTCGCGGTATTGCAACGCACCTAGGCCACCTTTAATTAATACATCGTCATTCACAGCAAGCGAAAATGATTCTGTTTTTCGCCATCCATCTAATGCGTCCATTAAATGCCCTGCCAGTGCCATACCTAATACTGTTAAACGTGTGACCGGCCATTCAAGAATATTAATTAAATCTTTAAGACTGTCGGTAAAACCGCTTTGAATCTCAGATAACTCTGCTTTTAATTCACATACCAGTCGATAAAGAATTACGCCAGGCACACCCAATAGTAAAAACCAAAGAATAACGCCAAATGTACGTCGCTGAGATTCTATAAAAGTAGATTTGATTACATCCAGTTCAATGTTCTCTCCACTGGCAATGTCCGTGTGGATCAATTCTTTTTCTAACTGATAACGATCCTCTGTATTTTCGACCTCGATAGCAGTGATATAAAAATCCAGTCTGCCATCTAGTTTTTCCGGTGCGAGACAATAGATTAATACGGCTAGCGAAAAAATTGCCTCAATGAACCAGGACCAGTAATCAAAATACAATTGTAGCGAGATGACAAGTAACAGTGGGACAAGCAAAACACCCAATACGCCCAAGGGGCCTGCCCAAAGTGAATAGTGCCCTAATTTTTTTTCAAGCAGATAGTAATAACTTGTCCACCATCGAAATTGACGTAGCCGTTCCATGCCACCGAGGAAAAAATCAAGGGCTAACGCAATGAGTAATATAATTAAAATCATTCAGTCATACCTGTTAAATAACGCTGCCAGTCAAAGGCCGGCCCTGGGTCGGTTTTTCTACCTGGAGCAATATCTTCATGTCCTACAATACGATCTTTACTTATCGCTGGCCAATGCAAACGAATCATTTCTGTTAACTCGATCAACACCTTGTACTGACTATCAGTATAGGACTCGTCATCACAACCTTCCAATTCAATTCCTATCGAAAAATCATTACAAACCTTACGCCCTTTAAACTCGGATTCTCCTGCATGCCATGCTCGCTTTTTTAATGGTACGTATTGCGTAAGTAATCCTTGTCGATTAATCATCAAATGTGATGAAACGCGTAAATGACTTATATCCTTAAAATAGGGATGATCCTCGGTATTCAGACTATTCGTAAATAATTGATCAATATAAGGGCCTCCATAGCAGTTTGGTGGCAGACTGATGCCATGAATAACAATTAGGCTTATTTCAAACGGCTCAGGACGTTCATCACAATTTGGCGACCGGATATGTCTGGCGTGACTTATCCATTCATCTTGCTGATCAATATTAAAAGACATAAACGCATAGTAAATGAAGAGGGGATTAAATGACCAGCTGGACTTGATTAACTATTCAGCTGCATTTTCGATCATTTTAATCAGTTTTTTGTTTTTTGTTTTTTCTGCCATTTGTATGACATCCTTATCATTCTTATCTTTCAATTTCGGATCCGCTCCAGCATTTAACAAGACCTCAACCACCTCTAGTTTTCGATTTGCTACCGCCAACATCAGCGCAGTTTTTCCTTGTTCATCGGCGCCGTTTACATCCGCACCTTCCACAACTAATTCTTCGACAATACCCACGTTGCCAAAATAGGCCGCGCCCATCAATGCCGTTCTTCCAGCAGCATTTTTTGAGTTGACATTGGCACCATCGGCCAACATATTTTTTACCTGATGCAATTTTCCTTCTTTTGCTGCGATATAAAATTCACGTTCATTATCTCCCTCAGCCGCAAATGCAGGGAAACATAGCGATATTATTAATATGCTGGAAATGAAATTGTATTTAATCTGCCACATAGTTCTGCCATAAACTGATTACTGATAGAGTAGATATCGGTTTCTATGACAAAATCTTGAGTATGGAAGAAGAAGGATTTCAACAACGTACAGGTAAATTCATGATTATTGCTGGCTGGGTGTTGGTGCTGGGTTTAC
>JBCCHP010000092.1:0-5762 GCA_039028675.1 Pseudomonadota bacterium
GTAAAAAACACCATAATTCAGAACAATATTGTCATTTCAAGAACAAGATTACAAAAGAATTGGTTTCCGGAAAGCTTTAATATGTTTGCATCGCAACATCTGGATGAATTCATTACCTGGCGTCCAGAATTAATTATATTAGGTACTGGTAAATCCCATACAATGCCGAAAGAGAATCTTACTGCGTACGTGAATCAAAAAAATATTGGTTTTGAAATCATGGACACAGGAGCTGCCTGTCGCAGTTATAATGTACTTATTGATGAAGGCAGAGATGTTGTTGCATGTCTATTTCTATCTGCTAATTAGTCCTCCATATTTAGTGTTTCGAGAGAAAAACCCTCACGTTTTAATATTTGCCTCAATCTATTTAACGCCTCAATTTGAATTTGTCTGACTCGCTCTCGCGTCACGCCCAACTCGTTGCCAATTTCTTCCAACGTCGACACATCTCTACTATGTAATCCAAAACGTCGCTCCACGACTGCGCGCTGCTTGTCGCTCAGTTGGCCTAACCAGGCATCAATATGAGATTGAACGATACTATTTTGTAATAATTGGGAAGGATCGGGATTTTGATCGTCTGGCAATGTATCTAATAAAGAACGTTCCGAATCATATGGACTGGGAGAATCAACAGAACTAATTCTCTCATTCAAACCAAGCATTTTTTTTACGACATCTATCGGTTGATCGAGCATTTCCGCGACATCTTCCGGACTCGGTTCGCGGTCCAGTTGCTGTGCAAGTTTTCTGGCAGCACGTAGATAAATATTAATCTCTTTAACAACATGAATTGGCAAACGCACTGTACGCGTCTGATTCATCAATGCCCGCTCTATCGTTTGTCTTATCCACCATGTTGCATAGGTAGAAAATCGAAAACCTCTTTCTGGATCAAATTTTTCAACAGCACGTATCAATCCAAGATTGCCTTCTTCAATTAAATCCAGCAAGGCCAGACCACGATTCATATAACGTCTTGCAATCTTAACGACCAGACGCAGATTACTTTCAATCATGCGTTTTCTCGCGCTTTCATCACCTTTTAGCGCTTTGCGTGAATAAAATACTTCTTCTTCAGCAGTTAAAAGCGGCGAAAAACCTATTTCATTTAGATAAAGTCGGGTCGCATCCAGATCACCAGATGGGATGGCTTGAGTTTCGGTAGCAGCAGTTTCTTTTTTTCCCTCTGCTGCCAGCGGGGTATCAGATTCATCCATTCCAGCATCAAGGTCAAGTGCATCTTCCTCTAAATCCGTTTCACTTTCTTTATTTTGTTTTTTATCAACTTTAGATTTTGAGGATTCGTTTTTCATTACGAATGCTGATGCTTATGCAGAGCGTTTTGGCAGGTATTTAATAGGATTAATTGGTTTTCCGTCTTTACGTATCTCAAAGTGTAAAACGGTTCGACCTGCGTGATCTTGGCCCATATGAGATATAGCCTGACCTGTCCTCACTCTGTCACCTTCCTTGACCAATAATTTACTGTTGTAGGCATACGCACTTAAATACGTGTCGTTGTGTTTAATGATAATAAGCTTTCCATAGCCAAAAAGTCCACTACCACTGTACACAACATCGCCTGCCGCGGCAGCTTTTATGATTTGTCCATTTTTACCACTAATATCTATGCCTTTTTTTGAGGTTGGGCTATTAGATTTGGCGAGTTTGCCAGATGTTGGCCAGGACCACTTGATTGGCCCCTTTGGTAATGCAGGCATATTACCATTCGGCGCCGGCTGAGGAGTAGCAGGTTTTGTAGCAACAGGTTTAGCAGGTTGTGTATTTTTTGATGGTAATTTTTTAGTTGTTTTTGCTTGCAGGCTATCGCCTTTCTTCTTTTCTAAATTAACGATATTTTGCGTTGATGATTTGGGTTCAATAAGGCGGAGCATTTGCCCGGGATAAATCGTATATGGCGATTTAATGTTATTCCAGTTTGCTACATTTTTATAATCCTGACTATATCGCCAGGCGATGGAATAGAGAGTGTCGCCTTTCTGCACGACATGAAATCCTTTAGTTGAATCGACAGGTATTGATTGCGCTTTGTCATCCAGATTCCGCTGTGTTGTCAATGGCTCTGGTTCTGCAACAATTTGTCGTTGTTGAACCGGTGCAGCCGCACGACTGCATGCCTGTATGAATAATACAATACTAAATAGTAAAACAAGCTTTCGATTCATTTAGCAATCACAGTATCAATTAGTCCCACCTAACATTGGCACAAAACTGACGGCATCGAGATACTCTTCTTCGAAACCATCGCTCGTGCGCGTGATTAATAATAATTTTTGTGCGCCTGTTTTACCAACCGGAATAATCAATCGACCATCTAATGCTAATTGCTCCAATAAGGCTTCAGGTACGCCAATCGGTGCTGCGGCAACAATAATGCCGTCAAACGGCGCATATTGTTCCCAACCTATCATGCCATCGGCATGCTTGGCGCGAATATTTCTGATCTTCAGATCGTGAAAACGATGCCTTGCCTTTACTAATAATCCATTAATTCGTTCAACCGTATAAACTTGTTTAACAAATTGAGACAAAATCACAGTTTGATAACCGCAGCCTGTTCCTACCTCCAATACCTTCTCCGGTTTTCGCTCATGCATCAGCGCTTCTGTCATCTTTGCAACGATATATGGTTGAGAAATAGTCTGACTAAATCCAATCGGTAATGCTGTATTCTCATAAGCTCGACTAGCCAAAGCTTCATCGACAAATAGATGACGCGGTGTATTACGAATTGAATCCAGTATTGCCTCTGATGATATGCCCATCTCCTGTAATTGTTCTGCGAGCCGGTTACGTGTTCGCTGGGATGTCATGCCAATGCCGTTATGTTCACTGTTCATGATCCTAACTTACCTATTATCTTATCGAGACCTTCTAACATTTGATGTCTTGTTAAATCCACTTGTAGCGGCGTGATTGAAACATAACCATTTCTGATTGCATGAAAATCTGTGCCCTCTCCAGCATCCTGTTCTGCACCCACAGGGCCAACCCAATAAACTTTACGCCCTTTTGGATCCAATGCCTCTTGCGCCGGTTCAGATTTATGTCTATTACCCAGCCTGGTCACACGAAATCCTTTGACGGGATATTGTTCGGGCAGGTTAATATTTAATAACGAGTCTTTTGCAACTTCCTGCTGCAACATTAATTTTATTATATCAATTGCAATCTCAACGGACTGACTGTAGTCAGATGGGTGATCACCCGTTTGTGAAAATGCAATTGCTGGACAACCCAGGAATCGGCCTTCCATTGCCGCAGCGACAGTTCCCGAATACAACACATCGTCTCCGAGATTTCCACCTGCATTAATGCCACTAATCACCATATCCGGCTCTTGTCCCATTAAGCCGGTAATTGCTAGATGCACGCAATCAGTTGGCGTACCGTTTACGTAGTAATAATTTCTTTCATCCTGTTTAACACGTAGAGGCGCATCCAGTGTAAGCGAGTTACTTGCACCACTTCGATCCCTGTCGGGCGCTACCACCGTGACTTTACCCAGGACTGCTAATGCTTGTGCAAGAGCATGTATCCCGGGTGCCTGATGACCATCATCATTACTAACTAAAAAATGCATGTTGTTAGAGTGTTAACAGTAAAAAAGATAAAATTTTGAGCAATTATTGCATTAAAAATTCGAGCAGGGCTTTTTGTGAGTGCAATCGATTACCTGCTTCTTGCCAAACAACACTTTGCGGACCTTCTAATACTTCTGCGGAGACTTCTTCGCCACGATGGGCTGGCAAACAATGCATAAATAAAGCGTCATTTTTCGCCAAGCTCATTAGATCGTTGTTAACCTGATAATCGTGAAATGTTTCCATTCGTTGTTTCTGCTCGTCTTCCTGCCCCATACTTGCCCATACATCAGTAACTATCAAATCAGCATCAGTGACAGCTAATTTGGGATCACGCTCTAATTGAACAAATGATTCATTCCTGGAATAAATAGTTTGCTCTGGCTCATAACCATCAGGACTAGTTACTATTAGATTAAATTCAAACAAGCGAGCAGCGTTCATGTAGGAATGACACATATTATTTCCATCACCGACCCAGACAACTTTCTTACCACTAATCGTACCGCGAGTTTCTTTATAAGTCAGGATATCAGCCAATAATTGACAAGGGTGATAACTATCAGATAAACCATTAATTACTGGTACATCGGAGTGCGCGGCAAACGTTTCGATTCGTTCATGTTCGAAGGTACGTAACATAATACAATCTACCATCTTTGAAATGACACGCGCGGTATCTTCTAAAGGTTCGCCACGACCAATCTGACTTCCACTAGGCGCAAGATAAATTGCATGTCCACCCAACTGTGCCATTCCCGCTTCAAATGAAACACGTGTTCTGGTAGAGGATTTTTCAAAAATCATACCTAGCACCCGATTACTTAGGGTATTTTCAATTGCTCCATTTTTTAAATTAAGCTTTGATTCAGCAGCGCGAGCAATAATCGAGTCGAGCTCATTTCGAGTCAAACTATCGAGAGTGAGAAAGTGTCGAGGCTCCGTCATTTACTTTTAGAATGTAAATAATCATTAATTAATTGAGAAAGCGTATCGACAATTTGATTTGCCTCAGCATTGGTAATGATTAGCGGTGGCAATAGTCGAATAATGTTTCCCGCGGTGACATTTATCAATAATCTTTCATTCAATGCCAATTCGACTAATTCAGGACATGGTTCTGTGAGTTCTATCCCCAACATTAACCCTTTACCACGAATTTCGTGTATACCTTCAACATCATGTAGTGCTTGTATAAAGCCTTGCAACATGATTTCGCCTAATTGAGCGGCTCTTTCTTCCATTTTATGTTTTTCCAGCTCATGAATCACAGCTAATGCCGCGCGTGACGATAGTGGATTACCACCAAAGGTCGAACCATGACTGCCTGGCTTAAATAATTGTGCTGCTTTCCCTCGCGCCAAACAAGCACCTATCGGCACGCCATTAGCAAGCGATTTTGCTAGCGTCATAATATCCGGCAAGATATTTTCATGCTGAAATGCAAACCATTTTCCTGTTCGACACATGCCTGTTTGCACTTCATCAACTATCATTAACCAATCATTTCTATCGCAACATTCCCTGATATCCTTTAAGTATCCTTCAGCAGGCACATGAATACCGCCCTCGCCTTGAATCGGCTCCAACATAACAGCGACAATATCTTTATTATCATTGGCAGCCTCATGTAATGCATCAATATCGTTATAGGGTATATGTAAGAATCCTTCTACCAATGGTGCAAAGCCCTGTTTTACCTTTTCACTTCCCGTCGCACTTAACGTTGCCATGGTACGGCCATGGAAACTGTTATGCATGACAATAACTTTTTGTGAGTTTATCCCTTTTTTATTGGCAAACAATCTGGCCAATTTAATAGCAGCTTCATTAGCTTCCGCACCTGAATTACCAAAAAAAACATTCTCCATGCCGGAATGTGATATCAGTTTTTCGGCTAATTGCTCCTGTAGTGGAATCTGGTAAATATTTGAAGTGTGAATGACTCTGTCAAGTTGATCCGCAACAGCATCACGAATGGCAGGATGGGCATGGCCTAATAAGCAAACAGCAATGCCGCTAAGCGCATCCAGATATTCATTGCCATCAGTATCAATGAGGGTCGCACCATGACCTGATTCGAATCCTACTGATAAAGGCGCATCATTTGACATTAATGAATTACTCATACTGTTGCTGTTGATAAATAAA
>JBCCHP010000093.1:0-5664 GCA_039028675.1 Pseudomonadota bacterium
CGCACGTGATGGTGTTCGTAATAACCAACCAGTTGAGATGACAAATATCCTCCTACCGACCAGTGGACGCACAGAATTTTTGATTGTTGGCGGGCCTGCGGGCGAATACACATTTAAAACACGTGAGATCAATATGGGACCTGCCGGTGATCCGCATCCTGAAACGGTGCTTGGCACCGTGGTTTCAAGTGGAAAAGCAGAAAAAAAAGTCGCTCTACCCCAAGAGTACCCCCAGTTAACAGATTTGCGTGATGTCGAAATTTGCTGTGCGCGGACATTCGATTTTTCTGAAACACCTGATGGCAATACTTTTTGTATTAACAATACACATACCGACATGTCGATTGTTAACACCCGGGTACGCATAGGCTGTGTAGAAGAATGGACGATCAATAACTGCAGTGCTGAAAATCACTCCTTTCACCACCATCAGCTTCAATTCCAGGTCATCAGCGTGAACGGTGAAGAAGTCCCATTCACTGGCTGGCAGGATACCGTAGTGGTACCTTACCGAGCGGTTGACAAAGATAATCCAACAGGCCGATGCAAGTGCGATGCTGACGGAAATTGTTACGACTGCACATGCCCGTCTGCAGATGACCCTCATGGACAAGTCGTGGTTCGCATTCCGTACACCAATCCTGTGATCGAAGGAAAAGCGGTTTATCATTGTCACATTGGTGAACATGAAGACAACGGCATGATGCATATCATCGATATGTCAAAGGATGCCGGCAAGTGCGAAGCAGGCACACCTTCAGCACTTAATCGACTTCAGATCCCTACAAAAGAAAGAGCGCTATGCAAGCCACCGAGTAAAGATTCGCATCATGCACATTTGACATCTGAAACCAATTCTTAGTCAATTCGTGGTAGTTATAAAAATTGTTGCTGCCTATTTTTACACGCGTCAAGCAGGCTATGTTGTCGTATAAACACTAGTATATGGCGCGCCCTTACAATAATTAAACACAATAAAACGGTCTCAACTTTGAGGCCGTTTATCACTTATATTATTTGACTAAATATTCTATTGAATCAAATAATTCCTGTTAATAAGTTAAAATCAACCCCAGTTAGAGAAATATATGAAAACCACATTTATATCAACACTTGTGTTGATAACAGTAATGACGCCCGCCCATTCACAAACAGCAGAAGAACATTTTAATGAAGTCGTCGCTAATGTTAAAAATAGTGATGGCTTAGAGTATTCCTACTATGGCGTTTATCCTGGAATGACCAGAGAGGAAGGATTAAAAGTCGCCAAGAGCGGTGACAAGATTATTGCATTACATGAAGATCCCTCCACCAAAGGCCATCTCTTTTTTGAAGTAACCGAACCCAAAATGCAAATTAGCATTACTTCACCCAACCTTGGACGGGATGTCCCTGAGTCAAGAAGCAATTCCGAAATCAGATCCCCACTTGTAAAAGTCAAACGTATAGCACCGCGAAATGCAACGTTTGATAAAGAATTAATTATTGATGAAATTGAATCACAGTTGGGTACTCCTACAGACTACGATCAAAAAGGACCAACACATAGATTTTATTTTGGCTTCAATCCAAAAAAAAGCAGAGTACAGTTACATGATACCTGTAGCAAAGAATTTAAGAATAATAATCCTGATGCCAGAGTGCCAAGTGAAATGAGTCGATTATTCATGTACGAAATCACGATTGAAGCCACCCAACATGTCATGACGTTTTGCCCATCTACGCTTGAGTTTTATAAATCAGAGAAAACCAAGGAATTGTCTCCATGGGTGTGGATCACATTTAATGAAAAAAAGCGCGATTTTAATATTTTGATGAATTATCAGGGTGAAGAATACTTGTCACCCGATAAAAAAGATGGTCCATTATATAAGGAAGAGTAATCCATACCTATATTAATTATTCTTTACTATAGTCTAGTTTGAAAAATGCTATGGATGACTGCAACTAACCTTACGCGAACATATGAAATTTTTTGGCAGTCGCCGGAG
This sequence comes from Pseudomonadota bacterium, assembly GCA_039028675.1. Classification (GTDB taxonomy): domain Bacteria; phylum Pseudomonadota; class Gammaproteobacteria; order Eutrophobiales; family Eutrophobiaceae; genus JANQNX01. The sequence continues at coordinate 1,992 of JBCCHP010000093.1, forward strand.
TATGCCTTTTTGAATTCACACTTGATTTAATACTTTTACCCTCTATATGCCAGTTCTTCGTCTGGATGCATTCAACCTATTAATTATTATTCAAAAAAAAGCCGCGACATTAGCCGCGGCTGATTTTGCATCCTTAACTTTTTCTGACTTATTCAGTCGCTGATACGAGATTGCTTGGGTACACCATACCAGTCCAACTCATGTAGGTAGCCGGATTCATGAATACCATATAGTTGGCAGGATTCATTGTCGCTGCATACATATTAGGATCCATCGCATGCATGTAGGACGTTGGGTTCATCCAGTAAGCCATGGTTTGTGGATTCATCATCACAGCATATTGATTGAAATCCATCCATGCCATCATATTTTGTGGCTTCATGAATTCCATCCAAAATTGTGGCTGCATGAACTGTGCATAAGTTGCCGGATTCGCGAATTGCATATGCATCATATTATGAGTTTTAGGATCGATAAACTTCATCCAAGAGCTGGGGTGTGCAGCATTAAAGGTCAACTTGGCTGGAGTTGCTGTAGGGGCAGCACCGAAAGCATTGAACCAGGTATTCGGATCGAAGAAATTTGGTACGGTAGCTTGAGCATGACTGTGGGCGTGGGTTTCAGCCGTTGTGGATTCAGCAGCTATTGAGAAAGCACTTGAAACCAGCAATACGACACTGATCAACGTCAGGATTTGTTGCTTAAACATTGTATGTCTCCTAAAAATATTAAGTTTAAAAAATAAGCGTTAAAAAATTTGTGGGAAAATTATGCTCTATATTAGTTGATTCTTATATACTAATAAGAGGCTAGCATGCCTATCTCCATATGGATAGAGAGCTAATCGATGCCTTTCAATGTATGTCTAACCTCTTGAATTTGTCACCATTTCGATTTCATCTGACCTCAATCCAGAATTTAAAAAACAGGCTTCATCTCGTAAAGGACCTAAACCAAAAATTTATTTTGGAGATTCCAGTATTTTGATAAAAAACAACTTACATCCACGTCATAGGAAATGGGCACACAAACCATGATCCGCAGCAAGGCACAATGAGGTACATAGTTCCTTTTGAGTAATCTTATGAAGTTTCGATTTCAACTTTTTTCGACTTTGCTTGTTATTTTTATAATTGCACCCGTTGTGCACGCTGAAGATGATTGGGGGTCGAGCTTTAATTTACTTCTGAAAAAGACAATTAACGAAGACTGGTTTTTACTTTCACGCTCTAATCTAGCTACCCGCAACGATAATGAACAACTGTTTCTGGGTTATACGGGTGCCAGCCTGGGCTATCAAATCAACAAAGCATGGAGCGTTCGCGCCGGATACCGGGTTGCACGTTTTCGGATTGGTGATGATTGGCGTACAGAAAGACGGCCAATGCTGGAAGCATACTATGGCGGCATGCATGAAGGCTGGCGATTAACCAGTCGTTCGCGCATTGAGTTTCGTCAACCGGATTGGCGTGAAGATGATGTACGCCTTCGCCAAGAATTTACGGCCACCGCACCCCTTAAGCTCACGCATTTAGAAATGCAGCCATTCATAGAAAACGAAATTTTTTACAGCACCCGCAATGATTGGGTTGAAGCCAACTGGACTACGGTCGGGCTTTCCTTTTTCCCAGTGGATAATACAAAAGTAAAAGCAGGCTATCGCTATAACCGAATTCGCATTCAGGGCGATTTCATAACACGTCATACATTGGTGATAGGCGTGAATATCTTTTTTTAAACAGAAATTATCTTTGATGCCGGTTGCAAATGATGATAATCAAATAATTTTTTAACAGTCGGCGGTGTAAAATTAACTTGCGTAATAATCGCAAATAAGATACTCAATATGAACCGCGGAATGAAGCTTGAGAATCAGAAAAAAATAATCAACGGAGGCATAATGATTGGGACAGGGAGCTTTTTAATAGTTAAAGCATAATATTGGATTGCGTACCAAAAGCGGAGATTAAATAATTTCAATGATGAAATGCAATAGCTAGACCAGATATCGATATACTATTTAATAAATTATAAGCGAAGAAAAATTTGCTTCAGAATTGATCATTTGGAAAACTTACTTATCAGTTTCTTAGCCTTTTTACGCGATAGTCCTGCGATGACCGGACATTTTTTACAGGCTTTCCCTTTTGATTTATAACTCTTACAGCACGTTTTTTTCACAAACTCAATACAATATAGATAAACATATATGTTACCGACATTATAATTGCATTTCTCGAATAAATAACAATGCTAAAATTATCCGGGTTTTTTTAATTTGTCCTTTTTCTAATTCAATTGTTCGTTTCTCTGAATGCTTGTATATAAATAGATCAAATGATTTTTTTATGTGTTAAATGACTAATTTTAACTATAAGCAATTACCTTAACCATAGTTGAGTCAGCATGTGTAAAGCCATAATCAGCTTGACTCTCAATCATAGATGTGTAAAATCGCGCGCCATGATTATTTCAGCAACAAAACTGCTAGTGAACTGGGATCTGAGAACTCATCCCGATCTGTTCCTGCGTGTGTGCTTATGCTGATTTAATACAAGAATTATCAATAAAGGCCGCAGGTAAAACTGGCGGCCTTTTTTTTGTCCTATAGAAAATAAAACTATGGTTAAAGCAACCTATTTATCTGTCATTGTTATTTGGAGTACTACTCCCCTTGCTATCAAGTGGAGTATTGAGCCGGGTGTACTGTTTGGGCTGATGTCACGTTTAAGCATTGGATTACTGGTGCTTATTGTATTTTTTGCCATAACTGGACAAAAACTCAAATTTAACAGAGTGACATCATTGGCCTATTTAACTGCAGGTATAGGTATCTATTTTGCCATGCTGTTTGTCTATTGGAGTGCACAATATATTCCTTCAGGCTGGATGTCAGTAATATTTGGTTTATCGCCAATTATTACTGGCCTGCTGTCCGTTATGATTTTAGGTGAAAATCATTTCACTCTAAATAAAACGATGGGCATGTTATTGAGTTTGTCCGGTTTGATCGTTATTTTTTACACAAGCGCAGCCATTGATGTGAATGCCGTCATCGGTGTGTTTGCCATGTTAATGAGCACCATTGCCCATTCAGTAAGCGCGGTGTTATTGAAAAAAATCAATGCGCCTATATCAGGTACACAATCGACTTTTGGTGGTTTACTGATTGCAGCCCCACTCGTGGTGATTACTTATTTGTTATTCGGCAAAGCAGTGGGTGAATTCAGCCCGCGCTCAGTGGCTTCATTATTATATTTAGGCGCCATTGCCACAGCGGCCGGATTTTCAATGTATTACTACATATTAAATAGGCTAGATGCCGTGAAAGTCTCATTGATTGCTTTGGTCACTCCAGTATGCGCATTGTTCTTGGGAATATTGTTAAATCATGAACCGCTTTCAATTTCCGTATTGATAGGCGGAGCTTTGGTGATTTCCGGGTTGGCGTTATTTGAGCTTCAAGGAAAAAAGCCAGAATCAATGAAGTCAATCAATGATGAAGCTGAGCAGTCCTGAATCTAGCAATTATGAGCATTTGGCTATTTGTCAAAATATAAAGGGTTTTAATAAATCTTTCATATTAGAGCCATTAATTTCAGTGAGTTATGCGTAGCTTGACAGCAAGTGTGATTGACTTCACATTTCATCTATTTAAAATAGCGAATATACA
>JBCCHP010000094.1:0-5628 GCA_039028675.1 Pseudomonadota bacterium
ATCGAATTAGTATTTGATTATTTGACTGAGTATATTGTTCGATATAATCATACTGATGTTTAATGCGTGACCAGCATTGCTCCAATAATTTGCCACGTTCATGCATCATTTCGAGTATATCGATTACATCTTGTAATACATTTAATAAATTTTGAATTTCATTATTCACTTCCGTGTCATTTGCTAATGCCTGCCATGCAATACGTCGATCGCGTCTGCCGAATAGTAGTCTTACATCACGCAAGATTTTCTCAAATTTTATGAGTTGTGGTTCCAGCTCTTTTATATCGGCTGCTTCTTTTTTATCAGCAGTGCGAATATCGGTGATTAATTCTAACAACTGCCTGCTGCTCAGCACTTTACTAAAATAAGTCGAGGCCAATTCTGGTAATTGATGCGCTTCATCAAAAATGATCGTATCAGCAATAGGCAATACTTCACCGAAACCGCTTTCTCTCAACCCCATATCAGCCAATAATAAATGGTGGTTAGTAATTACTAAATCTGCTTCCATTGCTGCCTTGCGATTTTTAAACACATAGCAATCTTCATAATAATGACATGATTGACCAAAGCAGTTTTCAGTTGTCGAGGTAATCATAGGCCTGAGTTCAGGTTTGTTTTCAATAACGTTTAATTCGTTAATATCACCTTTATCAGTATGTGTCGCCCAATCCATGACTGCCTGTATACTTGTGATTTGTTGTGCATTAAGTCTTTCTGGATCGTCCAAAGCATGATGCATACGTTCAAGACATAAATAATTAGAACGGCCTTTTAGCACACAGGTGGTTAATGCGTGATTCAAAGCGTCTAATACGACAGGTAAATCTTTCTGCTTGAGTTGATCTTGTAAATGACGCGTGCCCGTGGATACAACTGTTTTCTTTTCACTTAGTAAGGCAGGCAGTAAATAAGCAATCGTCTTACCCGTGCCTGTTCCAGCCTCGCAAATTAAATCCTCACCATTTTCAATGGTCGATAATATTGCATCTGCCATCTCGGATTGTTCCGGACGATGCTGATAGTCTTGAATGATGCCAGCAAGCTCGCCATTGCTGGTAAAAAAATCAGGGATTGACTTCATTAGGTTGTCTGATTGCTATGAGTGATTATTCCTGATTAGTCCAGATATTATTCTCAATAAAGCCAGCATCTTCAGTCCAGAGAAGGTCGGCAATTATCTTGAATTTAGCAATCGTCATAGCACCTTTTTTGTTTTCATTTTCATCTGCACTAATTTCGTCCAGGATTATATCGCGTGAAGCAAGATAGATTTCTTGTGGCATGAACTCTTCGTTCATTATCACTAATATAACTGCATCCCAATCCTGTTCGAGTTTTAACTGACCAAGTCGATGTCCCTGACGTTTCTCATTGAAAACAGCTCTACCCTTAATTTGCACTCTTAATGATTGATTATTAATTTCCATCATTGCGTCGAATGATGAGTTACTATCATTATTTGGCTTTAGTTTGAGAATATTAATCGCATCATTGATTGCTATTTCAGGCGTTACAGGCAAAATCTTGCCCGTTGCCTTACGATATTCACTCGCAATACGACGTGTTTCAGAAATCAATTTATCAACTGAATAAATACTCATTAACTAATTATTATCCAATGTGAAATAATTGACTTCATTTATATGCGTTTTATTCAACATTATCATTAATAATCGATCCAAGCCAAGTGCAACACCAGCACATTCCGGAAGCCCTGATTCTAATGCATTAAGGAATAAATCATCCATAGGCGGTATATGTTTGTCCTGTAATTTTCGTTTTTCTAATTCATCTATAAAGCGCTGTCGTTGCTCATCTGCATTAACTAATTCTGTGAACCCATTTGCTATCTCAATTCCGTTAATGAAAAGCTCAAATCGTTCACAAACGTTTTTATTGTCTTCATTTAACTTTGCTAAAGACGCCATGCAAGCCGGATAGTCATAAACAATCAGGCAGCTATCATTTGCTAAATGATCAACAATTCGATGTGAAAATAAAAAATCAAGACAGTCATGTCGATCTGTTGTTGCTGTTGACCAGCCAGATTCTTTACATAATGTCTGCATATCCCCTATTTTAGCCGTCATAGGGTCAATGCCCACAGTGGTTTCAAATATATTTTGATAAGACTGACGCTCTGGTTTAGGCAACTTAAGTAATAACAGTAAGTCCTCTACCTCATTTATTAAATCCAAATAATTATATCCAAGCCGATACCACTCAAGCATGGCAAATTCTAAAGTGTGCTGTTTGCCTTTTTCTTCATCACGAAAGACATGTGCAATCTGATAACAATCCCCTATGCCTGCAGCGAGCAGTCGTTTCATACAATATTCCGGTGATGTATGCAGGTATAAAGACGACAAATGGTCTTGTTTCAATTCAGCACGTATTTGTTCAATAAAGGGATCAGAAATGCCATATCGACTTAATACGGGCGTATCGACTTCGATAATTTCTCTGGCTTGCATAAAAGCACGAATTTGAGAAAAAAGATTCGCGCGCTGTTTGGTAACAACTCTGTCTGTAACTGGCCGCCATGTCTGTTTACTTTTCATGGCTTTATAATAAGTAATATCTGATAAGTAAATTTTCTTGCTGATTAATCCTTGGCACGACCGACATATTCACCTGTTCGGGTGTCGATTTTTAGTGATTCTCCATTCTCGATAAATAATGGCACCTTGACGACAGCACCTGTTTCCAGTGTTGCCGGTTTCGAGCCACCCTGCGCAGTATCTCCTCTTACACCAGGGTCAGTTTCAGCAATTTCCAGAATGACAAAATTTGGCGCAGCTACCGCCAACGGTGCATTATTCCATAGTGTTACGACGCAATTTTCTTCGCCTTTAATCCATTGTTTTGCATCTGCAACGGCTTTTTCATCTGCTGAATATTGCTCAAATGAAGTTGGGTCCATGAAAAACCACATTTCGCCGTCGTTATAAAGATATTGCATCTCCAATTCCATTACATCAGCGGCTTCAATTGATTCGCCTGATTTAAAAGTTTTTTCCAGTACTCGACCAGTTTTCAAATTACGTAATTTGACTCGATTAAAGGCCTGCCCTTTACCAGGTTTAACAAACTCATTCTCAATGATCGAGCATGGGTCGCCATCCATCATCACTTTCAGACCAGACTTAAATTCATTGGTGTTATATGTCGCCATCTTGTTATGTTTCCAATATAGTGCGTAATAAAAGCGCGTATCATACAGAAAACCTACACTAGAATGCAGCCCCAATCCTGGCAAAATCAACTCGCAAGTGCGATAAAAAACCCGAGAGAGTTACTAAATCACGTTGGTTTAGATGCAAATAGTCTGGGCTATACGCAAACAGGCATTAAACAATTTCCCGTTCGTGTGCCGCTGGCATTCGCCAGTCGTATGCAACAAAAAAATCCCGATGATCCACTATTGCGCCAGGTTTTTCCTTATCTTGATGAAGATCGGGTAGACCCTGCCTATACCTTTGACCCGCTGGAAGAAAAACAATCGCTGGTTGGTCCTGGTCTATTACATAAATATCATGATCGGGTATTAATGATAAGCACCAGTGCCTGTGCTATTCACTGTCGATATTGTTTTCGTCGTCATTTTCCTTATGAAGAGAACAGACAATCCAAGCTCGAATGGCAACAACGCTATGATTACATCAAATCAAATTCTGATATTAATGAAGTAATATTAAGTGGTGGCGATCCGTTAAGCCTGGCTGATCATAAACTAACTGATTATCTGCATACAATTTGTCAAATTAAGCATGTTAAACGGATACGTATTCATACTCGCTTCCCTATCGTTATTCCTGATCGAATTACTCAATCACTTTTTAAAACACTAAAACGAACAAATAAAGAAATTATTTTTGTATTACATATCAATCATGCTAATGAAATTGATGAAAACGTTTCTAATAGCATCGCTCTAATGAATAAATTAGGCATCATGGTATTAAATCAGTCAGTATTATTAAAAGGCGTTAACGATACTACTGATTGTCTGATTGCATTATCAGAAAAACTGATTGAGAACAGAGTGACTCCATATTATTTACATATGCTCGATCCGGTAGCTGGAACAACACACTTTAATGTTAGCGAAGATGAAGCAATCAATCTAATTAAAACGATGCAAAATAAAGTGTCAGGTTATTTAATACCGAAACTGGTTCGAGAGAATTCCGATGAAAAATCGAAAACTGCAATTAATTTAGATTAAAGTTTATAAGAAAACTGCCGAAATACTTAGTTGACGGAATACTCCTTCCCCCAATCTCCGTCATATTCACAAAACCGGGAGCTGGATATCTCCCGGTTTTTTATTGTCTATTACTCAACCAGACGCTTTGATAAGGTTGTAAGGTGAGCTCCTTCTGATCATCTGTAATCATGGTTGCACTAATTAAATCACACCAATCATCAGTAACAGTCATATTAATATCAGCAAGATTGAGTTGCTGTGGTTTGTCGGTAATATTTGATATAGCAAAAATACTTTGATCCCTTTTTCGATTTTGCCGCCAAAACGCAACAATTTCATCGCCTAGATGTAAAGTAAACTGTGTCGCATTCGGATGGAACGAAGGTTGTTTTTTACGAATTGCAATTAGACGTTTTAATTCTGTCAGTATTTGAAGGTGATGACTATTGGTATTCAACTCTTTCTCCAGTTCATCAACTTGCCAGTTATGACGATTGATAGATCGATTGTTATTCGTATTACTAAACTTAACATAGTCATTCTCAGTAGCCAGCAAACTATGAATATAAAATGCTGGAATTCCTTCAAGCGCGAGCATGATGGTATGCGCACAAATGAATCGTTCTTTTTGCCATTCATCTGCTCCCTTTGTAACCGTTCCCTTTAACGCATCATAGAGTGTAATATTAATTTCATAAGGTTTGTTAACATTGTCATCCAGTGCGCGCCATGAAATTTTACCGCCAAAATCTTCCATACAGCTAACAAGATCATTTATTTCCTGTTCATTGATCAAGCCTTCAATCGGTCTTAAACCTATCCCATCATGAGAAGCAATAAAGTTAAAATAGGTCGTTCCCATCATTGCCGGTGGCATACTCATCATCCAGTTTTTTAGATAATGACTATTGCCAGTCACTAATGTATTAAGCAGTAAAGGTGGTAGCGGAAAGTTGTAGATAACATGTGCTTCATTACCATTTCCAAAATAAGCAAGATTTTCACGATTTGGGATGTTAGTTTCAGTAATGATAATGGCATCTTCCGTATGATGTTCAATTAGGGTACGTAGTAGTCTGACAATTTCATGTGTTTGCGGAAGATTAATACAATTAGTACCAGGCTCTTTCCAGAGAAAGGCAATCGCATCCAATCGAAATATACGAACCCCCTGTTCCAGATAGATGCGAATGATATTAACGAACTCTAGCAATACGTCAGGATTAGCAAAATTTAAATCAGGCTGATCATGGCTAAATGTACACCAGATATGAATATCTCCTTCATCTGTCGCAACCTTCCTTAATAAAGGACTAGTTCGTGGTCTGACGACTTCGGATAAATCAATATCTGGATCAACTTTTACAAAATAGTCTTTGCCCGGCGACTTTCCTGTCTTTAATTGATCAAAC
>JBCCHP010000095.1:0-5596 GCA_039028675.1 Pseudomonadota bacterium
CAGAAAATTATGGACCTGAAGTTCTTGAACCATTCAAGGAAAATATGGCTTCACAAATTGGTAGAGCTTTGCAATTTTTTTATGCCTCCAGTCAAATTAGCGAAGTTGATCAATTATTGCTTGCTGGTGGCTGCTCATCAATTCCAGGTATTGATGAAATGGTTAGTGATCGATTAGGTGTTGCAACACATGTTGCAAATCCATTTGCAAATATGTCAGTCGCTTCGAAGATACCAACAAACTCACTGACGAATGATGCACCGGCAATGATGATTTCCTGTGGTTTGGCATTAAGAGGTGATCGGTAATGTCAAGAATAAATTTATTACCTTGGCGTGAAGCTCGCCGTAAAGAACAGTTAAACCAATTCGCTGTTTCCGTTGTTGTAGTTGCGCTAATGGCAGGTGGAGTTTGGTTCGCTGTGCACTACTATCATCAACAATTGATAGACCGACAGAATGATCGCATAGCATACATTGATCAACAGATTGAAGTGGTTGATAAAAAAATTAAAGAAATTAAAGCGCTGGAAAGGGAAAAAAGCCGTTTGTTGTCGAGAATGCGAGCGATTGAGCAACTGCAAGGCAATCGCCCGTTAATTGTTCGTTTATTTGATGAAGTTATAACAGCGCTACCGGAAGGAATGACCGTTACCAGTATTCAACAAAAAGGAAATAGCGTTAAGATGCAAGGATTGGCACAATCTAATGCGCGAGTCTCATCTTTCATGCGCAATATCGATAGCTCAGAATGGATAGCTAATCCTAATTTACAATTTATCAAGGAAGATAAAAGAAATGCTAAAGGTGATTCATCTGAAGCACCCATAAACGCATTTACCTTGTCCTTCACGCAGGTCATTCCCAATCTGGAAGAGGATGAAGAATCATGAGTATTATTGATGATATTAATAATCTTGATCCGAATAATCCAGGTGCCTGGCCGTTACCGATAAAAGCGATTGTTTTTATATTGGTATTTGTCGGTATCGTCGCAGCTGGTTGGTATACCGATACAACCAAACAGCGTGAGGAGTTAGCTGGCCTTGAAAAGAAAGAACAAGAGCAACTTGAGATCCTGGATACCAGACAAAAAAAAGCAGCCAATCTAAAGGCATTAAAAGAACAAATGAAAGAAATGGAACAGTCTTTTGGAGACATGGTTAGACAATTACCCAATCAGACTGAAGTAGCCGGATTGTTAATTGATATTTCTCAAACTGGATTATCTAGTGGTCTAGAATTTAAATTATTTGAACCAGCAAACGAAAGTCCTAAGGAATTCTATGCGGAGTTACCTATTAAGCTATCAGTGACTGGCACCTATCATCAATTTGGCGAGTTTGTCAGTGGTGTTGCAGCACTGCCGAGAATTGTTACTACGCATGATGTATCCATTAAAGTAGCAAATAAAAATAACCCCGGACTGTTAGAGATGCAGGCAGTTGCGAAGACTTATCGTGCTTTGGAAGAAGAGAATTAGGTTATGTGTTCGAATAAAAAAAATTTAAAACTGTATTTAAATATTTTTATTTGCTTATTAGCACTAAATATTGCTGGTTGTGTCTCTCATGATCGAAATGATCTCGAGGCAAAAGTGAGCGAAATAATGGCGCGACCTGGCGGGCGCATTGAACCTTTACCCGAAGTTAAACCATATGAAGCATATACCTATGAGTCTGGCAAGCTGGAGAAAAAAGACCCTTTCACTCCATTTTTTGAAACACCTGAACCCGAAGCAGAGGATGTGATTGCCGGTGATGGATTAACAGAAGAAATGGAAAGAGAAATCAGAAATAGGAATAGAGAAGAACTAGAACAGTTTGAATTAGACAGCTTACGTATGGTTGGAACAATTGATAACGATGATAATAACTGGGCAATTGTTCTAGCCCCAGATGGTGTTGTGCACAGGGTCAAAGTTGGAAACTACATGGGGGCCAATATTGGCAAAGTGACCAATATTTTCGAGGATAGAATTGAACTAAGAGAAATTATTCAGGCAAGTAATGGTAGATGGGAAGAAAGGGAGGCAGCACTCGCTCTTATTGGTGAGTGAACTGATTAAGTGGGGTATTAAACATGATTTCCAGATATTTAAATATAGGTTATGTAAAAGGTAAATTAGCCATGAAAACGTTAAAAAAATATTTTATGCAAATCATATCGCTGGCAAGTTTTACTTTCTTCAGTTTACATGCCTATGCGGTATCGCTAGATGATGTCAGCTTTGCTTCATTACCTGGCGATAGAGTACAAATTAAATTGATGCTATCTGAGCCGCTAGCAGCGGAACCTCTCAACTTTACTATAGACAATCCAGCCAGGATTGCGCTTGATTTTCCAAACGTTGATATGAATCTCACCGATAAATCGCAAACTATTGGAATTGGTATGGCAAATAGCATAAATGCTGTTGAAGCTGCCGGTCGTACACGTGTTGTAATTAATTTGACTCGTTCCGTGCCGTATGATTTAGCGATTGAAGGTAATTCGGTTGTACTTAATCTGGAAAGTGGTGCAAGTTCTGTTGAACAAAGTGTTTCATCAACGAATTATTCCTCAACAAACTCACTCCAAAACGTGGATTTTCGCCGTGGTGATAATGGTGAAGGTCGAGTAATTGTCGAGTTATCTGATCCTTCAGTACCCGTCGATCTTGGCTTTGAAAGTGGCAAAATCGTAATTGATTATCTTGATACACAATTACCATCAAATCTTGATCGCAAGCTAGATGTAATCGATTTTGCAACGCCAGTTAAGGAAATTGATACCAAAGCAAGCGGCAATAATGTACGTATGACTATTACTACAGTAACTGAAGATTATGAGCATTTGGCTTATCAATCAGAGAATACTTATACCATCGAATTTAAACCGTTAAGTCAGGATGAACTCGAGGCACAGAAAAGAGATAAATTTCAATATACAGGTGAACGTTTATCCTTGAATTTTCAAAATATTGAAGTTCGTGCGGTACTTCAGCTAATCGCTGACTTTACTGGTCTGAATATGGTAACAAGTGATTCGGTTGGTGGTAACGTCACCTTGAGATTAAAAAATGTTCCATGGGATCAGGCATTAGATATTATTCTAAGATCCAGAGGATTGGGTATGCGACAGGACGGAAATGTCATCATGGTTGCACCACAGGAAGAATTAGCCGCTAGAGAACAGCTTGAGTTAGAGTCGGAACGAGCAATAGAGGAACTTGCGCCGCTTAGAACCGAATTTATCCAGGTAAATTATGCGGATGCGAATAATCTGATTGGTCTGATTCAGGCAGAAGAAAATAATTTATTATCTGAAAGGGGAAATGTCTCAATTGATGAGCGCACTAACACAATCATTATTCAGGATGTCGCAACCAGTCTGGACTCTATTCGAGGTCTGGTGACTGAACTTGATGTACCTGTTAAGCAAGTATTAATCGAATCAAGAATTGTTAATGCTGATGAATCATTTGCAAAAGATGTCGGTGTGCGTTTTGGTTATAGTAAAACGACAGGGTTAGTGAGACGTGATGAAGAAGCGCCAGGTTTTGTATTAGGCGGTAAACAACCGGGGGATGTAGAGTACGCTGCTGGTACGGCCTTTACCACTGATGACAATGAGAACTATATTGTCGATCTACCTGCTGTACCTACAGATGCATCAGCTATTGCGCTAGCAGTCGGTAAGATTGGCTCATATTTATTACAATTAGAATTATCTGCATTGATTGCCGAAGGCCGCGGCGAAGATATTGCAAGTCCACGAGTTATCACGGCGAATCAGACAGAAGCAGTAATTGAATCAGGTGTACAAATTCCTTATCAGGAAGCCTCTTCAAGTGGTGCGACCAGTGTATCTTTTCAGGATGCAGTCTTGAGTTTACGCGTTACTCCGCAGATTACGCCAGACGATACCATCATTATGGATTTGCAAGTGACACAGGATACTGTGAGTTCAACGACTGTATTAGGTGTTCCTGCTATCAATACTCGTAATGTTGCCACACAGGTATTAGTTGATAATGGCGAAACGGTAGTACTGGGTGGTGTTTATTCATCAACTGATCGAAAATCAATTGACCGCACGCCATTCTTTGGTGATTTGCCCTATGTTGGATTCCTATTTAAACGTACAGCAGTTGATACCAGTAAAAGCGAATTACTTATATTCATTACTCCGAAAATCCTTAAAGATAATCTAGCGATCTAATAAGCTAATAAAAATAATAATTGTTGTTCTCTTCCGGGGATGTTACCCATTGGGTATCATCCCCTTTTTATTTACAGTATTTTTGAAAGAATCCTTTATAACGATTTTTTAATGTGATCCTATGGCACAAAATAAAAATATCATCCTGGTAGGTCCAATGGGTGCTGGCAAGACGACAATAGGTCGTAATCTCGCGAGAAAACTTTCGTTAGAATTTTATGATTCAGATCATGAAATTGAGCAACGGACAGGTGCAGATATTCCTTGGATTTTCGAAATAGAGGGCGAAGCAGGATTCAGAAAACGTGAGTCAACTATAATTGAAGAACTTACGAAACTTCAAAATATAGTACTTGCTACAGGTGGGGGAGCAATCATTAATCAGGAAAATAGACAACATATGCAGCAGAGCGGTATCGTATTTTATCTCAATTCCGGCGCTGAAAAATTGTTAAAGCGAACTCAGACAGACAAGCGTAGACCACTGCTTCAGACACAGGATAGATTAGCTAGAATCAAGCAAATCATTGCTGAGCGTGATCCCCTTTATAGAGAGATAGCTGATGAAATTATTCAGACTGATAAAATGAGCGTCAGTCACATTGTAAAATTTATTATTAAAAGAATATCCAGGACATGAATGTTATCAACGTTGAGTTAGGTGAGCGAAGCTATCCGATACATATCGGCTCGGGGTTGTTATCTGAGACACATACACTCATAAATAAGGTTAAAGGAAAACAAGTAATGGTTATTACTAATGAAACCATTGCGCCTCTTTATCTTAATAGTCTTGTCGACCAATTATCAGACTATTATGTTGAAACACTAATTTTACCTGACGGTGAACAAACGAAGTCACTCGATAATTTAAATAGAATTATTACCAAACTATTAGAAAAGAAATATAGTCGTAATTGCACCTTATTCGCATTAGGCGGAGGTGTTATTGGTGATTTAACTGGATTTGCAGCATCGTGCTATCAAAGGGGTGTTAATTTTGTGCAAATACCTACTACTTTACTTGCGCAGGTAGACTCATCAGTAGGCGGTAAAACTGCTGTAAATCATCCGCTCGGTAAAAATATGATCGGCGCATTCTATCAACCCGTTAATGTGATTGCCGATACTTTAGTATTAAAGAGCTTACCTGAACGACAATTATCTGCTGGTCTGGCTGAAATTATAAAGTATGGATTAATTAGAGATGCGAAATTCTTTCAATGGTTACAAGAAAATATTGAAAAACTAATAGGTAGAGATGAAATTGCACTTGCTTATGCAATTGAGAGATCGTGTATCAATAAAGCACAGGTTGTTGAGGAAGACGAACGAGAATCAGGTATTAGAGCAATATTAAATTTTGGACACACATTTGGACATGCAATTGAAAC
>JBCCHP010000096.1:0-5532 GCA_039028675.1 Pseudomonadota bacterium
GGTATATGAAAGTGTTTTCTGTCCATTAAAAGCGACTGCTAATGCCGCATAAATAAAATCATGCACATTTCTCGTATCAGTAAATCTGACTTCAGACTTTGCCGGATGTACATTGATATCAATTCTGGCAGGATCGATTTGTAGGTATAAAACATAACAGGCAAAACGACCTGTCGGAATTTGATCTGCATAAGCAAGTTTTATTGCATGATTGATATGTTTATCCTGAATAAGACGACCATTGATAAAAAAATATTGCCTATCATTATGGCTGCGCGTCTGTTCGGGCATTCCCAACCAACCTTGTAAGACCATATCATCTCTTTCGTGATTGATAGCAATGGCGTCCCTAATAAAACTATTCCCCAAAATATCATTAATACGGTGTTCAGGATTATTTCCACTGGCAACAAAATGAAAAACTTTTTCCTGATTGTGATTAAAGCTGAACGCTATTGAAGAATGTCCGAGTGCGATCGCCTTTAAGATAGCTTTTATATGTAAAAACTCAGTACGTTCTGATTTTAAAAACTTTCTTCTCGCAGGCACAGAATAAAACAAATCATGTATCTCAACAGTTGTGCCTTGTTCATGTGCTGCCGGCATCGTTTTCTTTTCATTATTAATACACCACGCCTGATCATCGGTATGTAATCTTGAAGTCAATAAAAACTTTGATACAGATGCGATGCTGGGTAAGGCCTCACCACGAAAACCTAGCGATACTATTTGACCAAGGTCTGACAGAACCGAAAGTTTACTTGTCGCATGAGGTGATAATGCCAAGCTTAAGTCATCTTTATGAATGCCCTGACCATCGTCTGATACGCGAATTAAACTCACGCCCGCTCGCTCTACATCAATATTGATTCGCGTTGCTGCGGCATCAATACTATTCTCAACCAGTTCTTTGACCACCGATGCAGGACGTTCGATAACTTCTCCTGCAGCTATTTGATTAGCGACCTCTGTATCGAGTTGATGTATTCGTGGGAGGGCAGCGGTTTTTGTCATGCTATCCATAATAAGACAGCACCATCTGTGGGGATAGTATTAAGTACCGGCGTTACTATAGGGTATGCTTAAGGTCTGACCAACCCGCACCAAATCACCCTTCAATCCGTTATACTCGCGCAAACTCTTGGTACTGACTTTATATTGTTGCGCAATTGTAGAAAGCGTTTCTCCACTGCTGATAATGTGTTTACGAGAAGCCAATAACGTACCCTCAGGCGCGAACTCTTTAAAATAACCTTTTAAACCTGTGACAATAGCATTAGATAAACGAATCTGATGTTGTTTGCTTTTTAATTTTCGCTCTTCATCCGGATTAGAAATAAATGCGGTTTCGATCAGAATTGACGGAATATCTGGTGATTTCAATACTGCGAATCCTGCTGATTGAACCGTTCGCTTATGCACTTTCCCCACGCTTTTTAAGCCTTTTAATACTCTATCTGCAACATCGATACTCGCTTCAAGACTGGCAGTTTGCGAAAGATCCAACAATACTGATGCCAATACGTTATCTTTATTATCCAGACTAACACCACCCACCAAATCTGATGCGTTTTCTTTTTCTGCTAACCAACGTGCTGCCTCACTACTCGCGCCACGTTGCGATAACACATAGACTGAAGATCCGTGTACACGTCGGTCACGAAATGCATCGGCATGAATAGAAATAAATAAGTCTGCTTTATGTTCTCTAGCCTTTTTAATTCTTTTGCGCAATGACATGTAATAATCACCAGTACGGATTAATACCGCACGCATACCTCGCTCTGCATTAATTTTGTCATGCAACATTTTTGCTATTTTTAATACCACCAGTTTTTCATAGGTACCGCTCGGTCCTTTTGCACCTGGATCCTCACCGCCATGTCCCGCATCCAGCGCTATGACCACCTCTCTTGGGCGATTTTTCGATGTTACCTCTTCAACATCGAGCGCAGCTTTATCTTCTGTCTCGTGTCCGAGTAAATCGATAACCAATCGGTGCCCGTAATGTTGATTCGGTTGCAACTGAAAACTTTTATGCGATACGTATTTCTTTAAATCGAGTACAACTCGCAGATCAGATTCATTGCGTACAGCTGAACGAATTCCTTGTAGAAATTTATCTGCGCGACCTGGCTGGGTCAGATCACTTTTCAATTTGGCATTCTTTAAATCGATAACGGTGCGGTAGGGTGCAGTTAGGGAAATTAATTGATGGTCGACCGGTTCGCTAATATCAAACACGACGCGGGTACTGTCAGGCGCCGCCCAGACGCGAATATTCTCAATGGTCACGGGGTTTGCCGAGGCCAAGACAGAGAAAAATAGCAAACTGTTAAGTAACAATGTGCGCATCTTGAAATAGCTCAATAATAGACCTGTTGAATCAAAATTAGTCTTTAGAGAGATAATTTCAAGTTTTTTCTAAAAAATCAAGCTATATCTTTGTTTTTAATGATTAATAGTGAATTTGTAGTCTAAATTTCGCACGTCGATCTTATGATTTGATGGCAGCCAGAAATGTCAGCATTTCGTTACCTTTTTGCGTATGAGAAATTAATTCCACTCTTCTACCTGTGTTCAGGTAATCAATCTGTATTTCCAGATCGGCATCAGGCAAGACGCCTTGTCCCTGTTCTGGCCATTCAAATAAACACACCGCATTGTGCTGACAATAATCACGAATCCCCATGTCCTCGAGTTCTTCAGGATCAGTGAGTCGATACAAATCAAAATGATAAATAATCATTGGATCGAGTTCGTAATTTTCGACCAATGTATAAGTCGGGCTTTTTACGTTACCGCAATAACCAATGGTCTGTAACAATCCTCTTACCAGAGTCGTTTTACCTGCGCCCAGCTCACCTTGTAAATGGATAATCTCCCCACCCTGTAATTGTTGGCCGATCTGTCCGCCCAGCGTTTCCATCGCATTGGCATGCAAAATTTCAACCTGCATCTATGGATTCACCAGTTTCCTGATATATGAAAATAAGTCACTGGCAAGTAAACCTCGCTCGCCATCGGTAATAGCGAGGTCGGCTGCAGTTGCATGTACCAATACGCCAAGCTTAGCCGCTTCATCAAGTTCGAGTTGTTGTGCCATCAATCCTCCAATCAGGCCACTCAATACATCGCCCATTCCACCGGTGGCCATGCCCGGATTACCAGCCGTACATACATGTAAACCTCCTGTTTGATCAGCAATGATGGTCCCACATCCTTTTAATACGATTGTTCCCTTATAGTTATCCTGTAATTGTTGCGCACTGGAAAATCGATCATGCTGTATTGTCGCTGTATCAGTATCTAATAATCTTGCTGCTTCTCCAGGATGCGGAGTAAGTACTGAATTCAGCTTTTCAACTGGATGACTGGCCATCAGATTTAATGCATCAGCATCGATCACCATGGGCAATTGTCTTTCCAGTACACTAGCAAATAACTGTTGCGCCCAATCCGATTGACCCAAGCCAGGTCCTATGACAATGACTGTTGCCTGTTTTAATAAAGGTTTGAGTTGTTGTGCTGTTTCGACCCCATGCGCCATAATTTCAGGGCGTTGTATATTCATCATCATCGCATGACTTTCTCTGGTCGCAACGCTCACCAGCCCGGCACCCACTCTTAACGCGGCCTCAGCAGCTAATCTGGCAGCGCCGATATATCCCTCATCTCCACCAATAATTAATACATGTCCAAAATGTCCCTTATGCGAATTCAGATGTCGAAGCGGCAACTGTGTTAATAATTGATCAGCATCTAATATTTTGGCGTCAGCCTCACCTAATGCATCGTAAATTGCTTTTGGAACATCCAGATCATTAAATAATGACGTACCGCTATGCTCAGGACCATTATTGGTAAACATGCCTTTCTTTAAACCAATAAATGTAGGAGTAATATCAGCGCTGATAGCCACTCCCATCTCAATACCATGATCAGCATGTAAACCCGAAGGAATATCTAACGCCATCACCGGCGCGGATTGCGCATTAATTGCATTAATTACTTCAGCAATCTCACCTTCTATATCGCGATCCAAACCCGTACCAAAGATCGCATCAACGATCACATCCACATCATCTAATAAACTATTATGAAATGTTTCCGGCTTTCCGCTTATCTGGATAAATGCATCAAAGGCAATTTTTGCATCACCCGATAATTTGTCAGTAGAAATGAGGTTAGCGACAGTAACCTGTTTGTTATCCTGAGCCGCTAGAGCGGCCAATTCATAGCCGTCACCAGCGTTATTACCACCGCCGCAAACGATCAATACTTTTTCTGTATCCGGAAAATATTCTTTTAAGCATTCGTAGCTAAATGCAGCAGCACGCTGCATCAAGTCATAGCCAGGAATACCGTGATCCTGAATAGCGATACGATCCAATTCACGGACCTGTGCCGCGCTGTAAAGAGTTTGCGGTAATGAATCATGCATGATACGAACCGATCAGCAGTTAAAAAAATGTTCCCGATAAAATTTCAATTCGGCAATCGAATCTCGAATATCATCAAGTGCTAAATGCGTTGCCTGTTTTTCATATGCCGGTTTATCCGGAGCCCAACGTTTGACCATTTCTTTTACAGAACTGACATCCAGATTTCGATAATGAAAGTAGGCTTCTAGTGTCGGCATTATACGATGCATAAAACGTCTATCCTGACAGATACTATTACCGCACATCGGTGACTTGCCTGCTGGTACGTATCCTTGCAAAAATTCTAGCGTCTGTTGTTCAGCAACTTGTGCGGTAAATTCACTATTCTTTACCCGTTCGGTCAGGCCGGACTGGCCATGCTGATTCGTATTCCATTCATCCATAGCTGCTAATATGTCGTCTGCCTGGTGAATCGCAATAACCGGACCTTCTTCAAGAATAGTCAGCTGGGGATCGGTCACAATCGTCGCGATTTCAATAATATAATCCTGGTTTGTATCCAAACCAGTCATTTCCAGATCGATCCAGATGAGGTTATTTTCAGATTGTGACATGATATATCCAGTAAACTTGATAATTTAATTGTAAACCCAATATAAACAAGTTGAACATAATTAACGACTTATTGACAAATCTCTTTAAGAGTAGAAGAAAACAGAGGTTATATCGGCCGTGAACACATTTAGCTATATATTCATACTTTGCCTGTCCGCCAGCATTGTCACGCAATGGGTACTGGTCAAGCGACATATTAAACATATACGGGCAAACCGTGAGCAGGTACCGGCAGATTTTACTGATAAGATACCGACAGAATCGCATCACAAAGCGGCAGATTACACGCAAGCCAAGGTCAGAACCGGTCTGGCCGAATTAATCGTCGGTAGTGCCATTATTCTGCTATGGACACTGGGGGGCGGCCTACAATTTCTGGATAATTATGTGCGCTCATTAGGCTTGTCAGAAATTTACAGCGGCACTTTATTTATACTTTCTGTTTTCTTGATCAGTGCCATTATCGATATTCCTATGGAGTTATATCGCACATTTAAGCTGGAACAAACATTCGGCTTTAACAAAATGACAC